>NZ_CAWPRX010000006.1:0-31460 GCF_963890365.1 Tychonema sp. LEGE 07196
CCCCAACCCCAACCCCAATTCCGGTAACAGAGCCGCATATCGAACCCTATTGCCGCCGAGCTCAAGGATTTATGGACAGCAAAAATTACGCTAAAGCAAGTTTGGAGTTGAGGGAAGCCCTGAAGCGCGCTCCAAAACACAGCAAGGCTCACGCTATGTTAGCAATGTGTTACTTTGAGCAAAATCAAGCGACAATGGCGAAACTTGAGATGAACAAAGCTTTGGCATCAAATCCTGAAGAACCGACGGCTTTGGAGGTTAAGAAAAAGCTCGAACAAGCTGCCTCAAAAGCCAAAAAAGGTGATGATAAACCCGGATTTTTTGCAAGTTTGTTTGGCGGGAAGAAGAAGTGAGAAGTTATGAGTTGTGAGTCAGGAATATTTAGAAATTGGTAAACTGCTCAGCAGTGAAGCGATCTTGCTCAAAAGAATCAAGAGTGGGTGATATCACATCCGATCGCAATCGGAATTATATCGTCAGTGCGATCGTCCCGCGATCGCAGGTGATCCAGAAAGAGCGGGACGATCGCACTGAGGGGAAAAATGATTATTCCCATGCAAACCAAAACGCGATCACGCCTTAATTTGTTAAAGTCGAAGGTTAAGCTTGCCTGCTTCGACTTTAACACCGTCCCCTAAAGCTAAGCTTCTAAGCCCAATCTAAAATCTAAAATCTAAAATCGATATGATACCTTAATTTGTTAAAGTCGAATGTTAGGCTTGCCACGTTCGACTTTAACACCGTCCCTAAAGCTAAGCTTCTAAGCCCAATCTAAAATCTAAAGTCTAAACTCTAAAATTGATATGGTTCACCAACCCCCATCCGGTGCAAGAGATTTATTGCCCCTTGACGTTGCTCAAAAAATTTCGATCGAACGGCGCTTGCAGCAGGTGTTTCACCGCTGGGGCTATCACCGGATTATTACCTCTACTCTAGAAAGGCTGGAGACATTGATGGCTGGGGGCGCGATCGACCGATCGACCTTAATTCAACTCCAAGATGCCGAAGATGGAGAACTCGGCTTGCGGCCAGAATTGACAGCATCCATCGCCCGCGCGGCTGCGATGCGGATGTCCGGGACACGCTGGCAGCCCCAGCGCCTCTACTACAACGCCAACGTCTTCCGCAAAGGAACAGATACGGGTTCCGGCGGGCAACAGGAGTTCTATCAAGCCGGGGTAGAACTCCTCGGCGCGGGGGGAAGCGTTGCGGATGCGGAAGTGCTGCTGCTGCTGTCTGAGTGCTTGCAAAACCTAGAAATTGATGACTGGCATTTGGTGCTAGGAGAAGCGGGCTTGACAGCAACATTGCTAGAACCGTTTGCGCCAAACGTGCGGCAAAAAGTGCGCCACGCGATCGCCAATCTCGATCGCATAGCCTTGGAAACATTGCCGCTTTCTGACGAATTGCGAGAAAGAGCTCTGCTGTTGTTTGACCTGCGCGGCCGCCCGGAAGATGTATTGGAGATTGTGGCGAAGCTGGATTTAGATGTACCACAGCAAGCGGCGTTAAATGAACTCAAAAGTGCGATCGAACTGCTGGAAAAATGTCAAGCAAAAATCCCCAATTTAAAATCTCACATCCACCTCGATTTGAGTTTAATTCAAACCTTTGACTACTACACTGGAATAGTGTTTGAAGTTGTCAGCAGCAGCAAAAGCGGACAGCGAGTTTTAGGACAAGGCGGGCGGTACGATAGACTGTTGGGACTGTTCGATCCCCAAGGCCAAAACTCCCCCGGCATCGGGTTTTGTCTGAATATCGAAGATTTGCACCAAGTATTGCTAACAGGGGGTCAATTGCCCGCAGAGACACCAGCCAGCGAATGGTTGATCGTGCCTCAAACTCCTGAAGCAGCCGCAGCAGCCTTTGATTATGCCCGCAAACTCAGAGAGTCCAGTCCCCCAATCCGGGTAGAGATAGATTTAGAGAATAGGGAAAACGAAGAGGCGGCCAGGGAATACGCACGCGATCGTAGAATTGGTCAAATTGCCTGGGTAAATGCCGAAGGCGCTGCAACAATTGAAACAGTAAATTAAGCTCGATTGTCAAGCTAACTCCTAACATTACGTCCCCCCAATTAGTTATAACAAAGACGGTTCCTAGTGCGGAATTAAATCCGCAAAAAACAGGTTCCTAGTGCGGAATTAAATCCGCAAAAAATAGGTTCGTAGTGAGGACTTTAGTCAGCCAAAAATCATCTTGACCAAAGTCATCACAACGAACCTATTGTATTGTTGTAATTAGACAGACATGATATAATGTCAAATCTAAAAACTAAAAACTAAAATCTAAAATAGAAACATGGCGCACACTATCGTTACAAATATCTGCGAAGGAGTTGCTGATTGTGTCGGCGCTTGTCCGGTGGCTTGCATTCACCCAGGCCCTGGCAAAAACGTCAAAGGCACCGATTGGTATTGGATTGATTTTGATACCTGCATAGACTGCGGCATTTGTTTGCAAGTCTGTCCAGTCGAAAATGCGATCGTCCCAGACGAACGGCCCGAATTGCAGCAAACACCAACTTGATAGCAATCACCCGTAATATCGTTGACCGTTGCATCGGAGTGATTTAACCGGTGCTAGAACACAGAGGACACAGAGAGAGAGAATAGAGATATGAATACAGGACGATGCTACCGGATTTGATATAAGGCGTGGAGTGCACACCCTACAGTTACAAATTATGGGTACATTGTACACATAGATAAACCGGTAGGGTGTGCGCGGCCCACCATAGATTCACGAATTATACACACACTTACATCAACTCCTTCTCTTCCCTTCTCCTCTCTTCCTTCGCGTCCTTAGCGTCTTCGCGGTTCATTAAAAAAAAGCCTAAAATAAAATGCAAAAAATCGCACTTACCCCCGAACACCTGTTATCAATCCGCACCCACGGCGAAAGCGCTTATCCAGAAGAATGCTGCGGTTTATTGTTAGGTACGATCGCAGAAAGTGTGAAAACTGTAGTAGAAGTTGTGCCGACTGACAACGCTTGGAGTGCCGAAGCTGAAGAGAACTGGCCAGAACAAAAAGAATTGACAGAACAACGGAGATATGCTATTAAACCTGAAGATATGTTGCAGGCGATGAAACACGCGCGCGATCGCAATTTAGACATCATCGGCATATATCATTCTCACACGGATTGTCCGGCAGTACCCTCGGAGTGCGATCGCACATTGGCCTGGGCCAAATACTCATACATCATAGTGTCCGTCCGACAAGGCAGTTCACAAGAACTACGCAGTTGGAGTCTCGACTCCGAGGGCTACTTTCAAGCAGAGGAAATTGTCGCAGTCGAACCGACTCAGATTAAGAAATAGTTAGTAAAAATAACAAACACGCAAAAATGCGAAAAATTTAGATAGGATATAATTCAAAATCGGCCTATAACAGAATATCATGCTAAATCCTAATCTGGACGAGATCCAGCTCAACAAACAAGAATACGAACGCTACTCTCGCCACCTCATCCTCCCAGAAGTTGGATTGGAAGGGCAGAAGCGCCTCAAAGCAGCCAGCGTGCTCTGCATCGGTACGGGAGGACTCGGTTCGCCGCTGTTGCTGTATTTAGCAGCCGCCGGTGTTGGCCGCATTGGGATTGTAGACTTTGATGTTGTTGACCATTCCAACTTGCAGCGCCAAGTCATCCACGGCACTTCTTGGGTTGGGAAGCCGAAGATTGATTCGGCGAAAAATCGGATTTTAGAAATTAATCCTTTTTGTCAAGTTGATTTGTACAATACTCACGTTAGTTCCGAAAATGCGATCGGCATTGCCACTCCCTACGATATCATCATCGACGGCACGGACAACTTCCCGACTCGCTATTTGATGAACGACGTTGCAGTCCTGTTAAACAAACCCAACATCTACGGTTCCATCTTCCGATTTGAAGGACAAGCCACAGTTTTCAACTACCAAGGTGGCCCGAATTACCGCGATTTGTACCCCGAACCCCCCCCTCCAGGGATGGTTCCTTCCTGTGCCGAAGGTGGCGTTTTAGGCGTTTTGTGCGGCATTATCGGTTCTATCCAAGCAACGGAAGCTATCAAAATTATCTTGGGTCAAGGCACAACCTTGAGCGGCAGATTGTTGCTTTACAATGCCCTAGAAATGACATTCCGCGAATTGAAACTGCGGCCGAATCCAGTGCGCCCCGTAATTGAAAAATTAATCGATTACGAACAATTCTGCGGCATTCCTCAAGCTAAAGACGTAGAAGCACAAAAACAACAGCAAATTCCTGAGATGACTGTCACCGAACTTAAAAAGTTGATCGACAGCGGTGCGAAGGATTTTGTACTGTTGGATGTTCGCAATCCCAACGAGTATCAAATTGCTCAAATTCCTGGGTCGGTTTTGGTGCCTTTACCGGATATCGAACACGGCGAAGGTGTTGCAAAAGTCAAGGAATTGTTGAACGGGCACCGCTTGATTGCACACTGCAAAATGGGCGGGCGTTCTGCGAAGGCCTTGGGCATTTTGAAGGAAGCGGGAATTGAGGGGATTAATGTTAAGGGCGGGATTAATGCTTGGAGTCAAGAAGTAGATTCCTCTGTTCCTCAATATTAAGCTCAATCTTTTTGTGGGGCGGGTAATTGGCCCGCCGCACTGCGAACTGTTTTTGTGATGGTAATCGATCGGATATGATATGAAAAGGTCGATCGACCTTCCAAATCCCCAATCCCAGACAGCCAAATATTTCCCCGCAATAACTCAAGGAAATTAAGAGCAATTCAACAGCAATCTTATCTAATCAAATACGCTCAGCCGCAAAGCTTTAGCTATTTGTTCCAATAGAAATAAGCCACCGACAGAATTTCCCTCTCGATCTAGGGGCGGACTGTAACAGCCGATCGCACCTTCGCCCGGAATTACCGAAAGCATTGCCCCGCTAACTCCCGACTTGGCCGGCAGTCCCACCCGCAGCGCAAAACGACCGGATGCTTCATACAAACCGCAAGTAGCCATCAGCGCTTTGACAGTGCGACAGTTTTCCCAAAGTGCTTCGTCACTCTTTACCAACAGCATTCCCAGCTTAGCCAAATCCTCCACATTTCCCGACAAACAACAAACTCGATTGTAGGTTTCTAGGGCAATTTCCGCGTTTTGCAGATAACCAAATTTGAGCATTGCTAAGGCGAGATCCCGATTATTTTGATTCCGCTTTTGATTGACTGAATCCAGCATTAACTCGTCAACAAATAACTGACTGTTTGCTTGTTGGTTCAGCCAAGTTTGCAAGTTTTGACAGCGCGCCACAGCATTGTTACCGGGAATCAGAGACGCTAGGGCGATCGCCCCGCTATTAATCATCGGATTTCTCGGCTTCCCTCCATCTGTTTCCAGTTGAGTCAGGGAATTGAAAGGCATTTCCGAAGGATCGCACCCCGCGCAGTCAAAAACCGTTTTTTCGCCCAATTCGCACAGCAAGTAAAGCAGCACGAAGGGCTTGACCGCGCTCATCAGCGGAAATGTTTTAGCAATGCTGCCCCAGCTCAAAATGTTACCGTCAATTGCCCGAATTTGCACGGCAAACCATTCTTTTTCGGCTTCCGCAAGCAGAGGTACGTATGCGGGGACTTGGCCGGATTTACTGCGATTAATTGCCTCTTTTGCCCAAGCTGCCAGTTGTTCTGGTTGCAGGGAAGATAGTTTGCTAGTGGATTTTTTCACTGTCGATTAGTCCGTAGGCGCAAATCAACCGATACCGATGCGGTGTCACAGAGTGTAAAGCTATCACAGCAGCCAGCGAAAGATCCGTTGCGCTCGATCGGTAAAGACTTATGTATTGTCAAACTTCATCACATACATTTGGATAGTTTGAGATTTTATATTAACAGTCCGATCGCGCTTTCAATACCATTTTCAAAAAAACAATGCAACAGCAGGCCAACTTTAAACCCTTATGCAGTCTGTTATTTCCAATATTATATTGAAACTATAAAAATAAAAATTATCTCAGCCAGAAATCAGTTTCTTAAAATAATTGCGTCACTTGAGAGGTATTGCCAGAAACACTGTTACTTACGTGATACAAAGCAAACTCTGCTTTAAACCTATTGACATTTTCATCGGCGCGGAGATAATAAATTTATTGACAATTTTTGAGAAAAAATCTGTCTTTGCATAAAAACCTCTCTTTCACCCAGATATATAATAAGCAGCTTGGCTGACAGCGCTGTGACCCACAACCAACCAGCAGTAACTTGAAAGGCCTTCAGGTTCTTCTGTTTAATCCCCAGCCAGGGGCGGGGTGCATATTTAACTTAATTCTCAAAGAGTTCGTGGAATCCGGCCCGGAAAACCCCCGAACCTTTAAGAATGACTACCCAACCCGATTCACCAAAACCAGGATCAAACAATGCCAGAAGCAGCAAAAGCAGAAGAAGCACCAAAACCCGCTCCCCTGACTTTTAAGGGCGTATGTAAAGACGGAGTTCTCAAAGGCAAAGAAGTCGAGGGCTTATTAGACATCAAAATCAACGTTTTATCTGTCAAATCCCCAGAAGCGCCAGCCCCAAAAAAATCCCAGTGGGAAGCGCCTATATTTTGGGTCGTGTTCTTGTTAACTGCCAACTTTGCTGTCGGCGACCCCGCAGGACTAAGAAATTACAGCTCCCCACAAAGGCCTCATTCTCATGAGATGTTAAACCAATCTGGGGAGCAGTCGCTGTTGCCTAAGAAAAACACCAGCAACTTGCCACTTTAGGCTCTGGGAGCCTGCCAGCCGCGCATATAGTAATAAAAAGACCCGAAATATTCATCGAATACTCGCGTCGTAGTTACCAAAGCTTCTGCATTAGGCAGAAAATCTGCCGCGTCTAAGCGCAGTCTCGATTTCCCTCCTGACACGGGCTGGTAAGTGTAGAAGTCGGTAGCTCTGGGAATCACCTGGATGCCCATATTTGCAAAAGCTAGGCTGGCACGGCGCATCTGAATCGCAGATGTTACCAGGATTACTTTACGCCCAACGCCGCGGCTGTCGAGGATCTTTCTCACTTCCTCGGCGCTGGTGCGTATGTTGCGGCCGTTATCGTCAAGAACGATACTGGTGCGCGGCACGCCCATGTTGGTGGCCAGCAAAGTCTGGATATCCTTAGCTTCGCCAGTAGAATTCTGTAAATCTGGTCTGGGCCCGGCGGTAACAATCACCAAAGGTGCTAATTGTTTTTTGTACAAAACGGCAGCGTAGGGCAGGCGATTGCCTGTCTCTGCCATTTGAATCGCTTCTTGGTTTGCGGTGTGACCGTTAGTCGTTCCCTTACCGAGGAGGACGATCGCCGCCGCTGTTTCGTCGCAGCAAACTGTGCGAGCAGCCGCATCCCGTTCAGCTTGATCGGCGAACCAGTAAGCGACAACTGGCATACTCGAAAGGATCAAAACTAGCAATGCTGCCAGGATCATTCTCGGTGCCGGGTTGCGGATGCCTCCGTTAGTAATCAGCGCCGATGCAATCACCAGCAGGGTGATCGAAAAACCAAGCGGCTTAAAGAAGAAGGCTATGAGGCCGAAAATCGCTGCTCCGACTGGCGTGTCTGGCGCGAAAAAAGCCAGGAACAAAAGGCTGATCAGCAGCAAAACGCGCAGCCTGTCTATTAACGGATTGTCTTTGCCTCCTGATTGATCCCACCACGATTTGATCAGTGAGAAGAGGAGGAATAGAAATAGAATGCGAGCTAAAAGTTCTGGCATCTTGCAATATTCTGTGTCTTCATAAATTAGTACGGAAGTCTGGAAACGATCGCGCATTTAGCTGCGCGAGGAAATACTGGTATCGGTGGTTTTTAATTTTTGCCAATAACCCAGTCCGATCGCATTTCTCAGAAAGGTTCGATTCCCCTCAGCTCTCAACTATGGGTTGCAGGCTGCAAGCCCGCTACTTCCAGTCAATCGATTGAAGAATTGAATAATTTTAGATTTTAGATTGACTCCACAGATCGATCTGGGAGCTGGCACTTCGCTCTAAAATGTTAGAATCTCCAAACAAGATAGTCGGGACACGGTACCCGTTTTGGGGCGGGTTACAGATTGCTGAGAGTTAATTGGTAATTGATAATTGGAAATGGTTGATTGGTAATTGCTAATGGAGCGAGCCAGCAGCCTGTAAAATTGGTAATTCCAGCCTGCTTTCTGCTGCCTGCTATTTTCCCATTATCTGTTACCCATTTACCAATCCCAATTTATAGGCGTTTCAGTTGATTCCGAATTGCCTGCGTTACCGTTTGAATTACTTTAACACGAGCATAATACTTGTTATCGGCCGCAATTAGCGTCCAGGGAGCTGTCGGCGTGCTGGTGCGCTGAATCATTTGATTTACCGCCACTTCATAATAATTCCACTTTTCTCGATTCCGCCAATCTTCTTGAGTGAGTTTGTATTGTTTAAATGGATTATTTTTTCGGTCTGTAAACCGCTTTAGTTCCTCGTCGGGACTGATGTGCAGCCAGAATTTAACTAAGACACAACCGAAACTGGTGAGTTGCTCCTCAAATTCGTTGATTTCCTGGTAAGCTCGACGCCATTCGAGTTCGGTGGCAAATCCTTCGACTCGTTCGACGAGGACTCTACCATACCAACTGCGATCGTAAATGCTGATTTTACCAGCAGTCGGCAACTCCCGCCAGAAGCGCCAGAGATAGTGGTGAGCTTTTTCTTCGTCCGTCGGCGCAGCAAAGGCATTGACGGAGTAACTGCGGGGGTCTAGGATGTCCGTCAAACGTTTGATCGCACCTCCTTTACCGGCCGCATCCCAGCCTTCAAACAGCACTAACACGGGGATTTCCTTTTCGTGGATGCTTTGTTGCAGTTCGCCAAAACTCGTTTGTGCTTCGCGAAGTTCGTGTTTGTATTCGTCTGGCGACAAGGATAGAGTTAAATCTACTTGGGCGAGCAAGTCTGGTTCGGTGGGTTGCAACTTTTCTTGAGGCGGCAGTTTCAGGGGTGCAGATTGCGCTGGCTGTGTGTCTAAGGCTTCTGTAATTTTGGCTGCCATTTGCGTTAAAACTTTGACTCTCGCCCAGCGCTGACAGTCGCCTTCTACTAGCGTCCAAGGTGCCGGGCCCGTGCCGGTTTGAGTTATCATTTCTTCGGCCAAAGTTGTGTATTCTTGATATTTTTTGGCTTGTTTCCAATCTTCCGGCCGCACTCGCCAAGCTTGTAAAGTATCGTCTTCTAGTTTTTTAAGCCGATGTTTGAGTTCTTTTTTGCTCAGATGAATCCAAAATTTGGCAATTGCCGCGCCGTCGTTTACCATCATTCGCTCGAAGGCGTTGATTTGTCTGATGATTGTCGGTACTTCGGCCTCGGAGACTCTCTCGAACAACCGGTCTTCTAAAAGATGAGTGTACCAACTGTGATAAAAAAAGCCAATCCGACCGCGGGCTGGGAGTTTCTGCCAAAACCGCCACAGAAAAGGATAGTGCATTTCTGCCTCTGACGGCGGCCAAATCGGGTGCACGGTAAAGCCGCGCGGGTCCATGTAACCCACCATTTTTTTGACGAGTGCGCCTTTGCCCGCAGCGGCCCAGCCTTCGAGTACGATGATTGCGGGCATTTTTTTTTCCCAGCAGGTTTGTTGGAGCGATCGCAACTGCTGCATTAAAACTTCGATTTTGGCCTCATAGGTTTCTTTATCCAGCGAAATATCTAAATCGAGGTTGTCAAGCATATTTACCTCACACAAATCCCAGAAAGCAGTTTAACGTCAGTTTAACGTTCGGATAAAGTTAAATCTTCAAGTCTGGCAAAAAGTTATCAAAACTATACTTGCGAACGCTTCAAAGCGCGCTGCTTCTGCCGTCTAAACCAGGATCGGGCTAATACTAACAAAACTCCCCTCAGATCGAACTTGCCAAAAAAAACCTGAGCGGTTATAGTTGACTTAGGGAACTTTTTAAGAACTTCAACTGTTCCCCTCCCCCGATCGGGTGAGTCAAAAGAAGCAGCAACAAATTCTTGAAACAGGATTTGTTGTAAGATAGAGCAAAAGTAAAAATCAACGACCCGGTGGGGGTGAAAACTTCTTTAGTTAGCTGCATTAAATTTATTTAAACAACAGTTACTTAAGCACCAGCTTTGATAACTTCGAGGACGCTGCTTGCAAAGGTTGGGCGTTCCTCTGGCCACAGAATCCAATAAAAAAAATGCCCAAATGGGCTAAACAATTTTTATGATTGCGCTATGAGATAAAACCTGAAAGCCTGGGTGATATAAACAGGTTTATGAGTTTTATCAACATCATTCTCTAATACTAAAATCAGTTGAGGTGCGGACTGCTGCCGCCCCAAAAAAACATTGATTTATTGTGTGACAGGCTTTCTGACTTGTTACACCCTAAATTAATTTTTTGTGGAACAGCCATCTTGACTGTTACTGACATTTGTGCAAAATGTCATAATTACTCTACTCATTTGCCAATACCGATTAACAGGAACATTCCGAAATTACGGATTGTAAGTTTTTTATGAATATCTTGACAACACGCTCCTACAAGGGCGAAAGTGACTGGTGCGCGATCGCAAATTTAATCGATGATTGCGAAACAGTCGATCGACTAGGCGAAGAAGTTTCAGCAACTGAACTAAAGCTGATCCTTGACGCCCCCCAACTCGACAAAGCCCGCGATGTCCAATTGTGGGAAGACGGTAACTGCAAACTCATCGGTTTTGCACTGTTAGATATGCCAGATTCCACCGATGAAATAGAAGCTTGTCTCTGGTTTTACGTGCATCCAAATGTACGGGGTGAAGGCTTAGAAAAAGACATAATTAAATGGGGAGAAACACGCCTGGGCGAAGTAGGAAAAAAACGCAATTTGCCCGCCAAATTGCACACCTACAGCCGTGAGGATAAAACCGATCTGATGCTGCTGTTAGAGAAACAGGGCTTTGAAGTCGATCGCTATTTTCTCACAATGGCGCGATCGCTCGCCGAACCCATTCCCACACCCGAATTTCCCGCAGACTTTGCGCTGACACACGTATCGGGAGAACAAGACATCCAACCCTGGGTAGAAATGTTCAACCAGTCATTTATCGATCACTGGAACCACCACGATTTAACTGCCGAAATCGTGCGCTACTGGATGCAAGACGAAAATTATCAGCCGGAATTAGATTTAATTGCTGTTTCGGGCGATTCCCTGCGGGATAGCTTCGCTTCACGTAAATTTGCAGCTTTCTGCGACTGTCAAATCAAACCCCAAAAAAATCCCCGCAGCGGCACAAAAGACGGCTGGATTGAACTATTGGGAACGCGGCGCGACTTTCGGAAAATGGGTTTAGGAAAAGCAATGTTGTTAGCCGGATTGCACACCTTAAAAGCAGCGGGTGCAAATACCGCTAAACTCAGCGTCGATGCTGACAGTTTGACAGGCGCGACAAAGCTTTATGAATCAGTCGGTTTCCGCCTGATGGAAACTTGGCAATCGTGGGCAAAAGCGGTCTAAACTCATACTTATATCAATTCCGGTTGCATCGGAATAATAAAATCGAGTCAACAGTCAACAGTCAACAGTTACCAGTCAACAGTCAACAGTCAGTAGGGGCGGTGGATGGTGCGGGCCCGCCCTCTTAACAGTCAACAGTCAACAGTTACCAGGCTCTGCCTGGTAATGCAGATGCTTTGACTCTCTCGGCGCGAAGGATTTTGTAGGGCTCGTGGATGGTACGGGCCAATCCTCCCTTGTCTGTGTCATTGTTCGCTTTGTTTCGTCACCTCGACATAAATATGTTCTAACCGCACCGGATACCGAGCGATCGAAGAAATAGAAATCCCATCAAAAAGCAAAATAATCTCTTTTAATTCCAAACGTTCCGGCAGCCAAAAAGCCAAATCGCTACCGTAGCGGCGGGGAATGAAACCGTATTTTGCAGCGCGGGCGATCGCCTTTTCTTCCTCCGCAGTTTTAACAACAATAATTTCCTGAGCCGGAATCAGTTTTTGCAACTCCTCCAAACTGCCCTCAGCCACAATACTACCATTCTTTAAAATTCCAATTTTTTGACACAAACGCTCAGCTTCATCCAACAAATGAGTAGTCAGCAAAATTGTAATACCTTCCGATTGCAAGCGCTGAATCAACTCCCAAATTTCATAACGAGCCTCAATATCTAAACCCGTTGTCGGTTCATCTAAAATTACTAATTTAGGCTGGTGTACCAAAGCCACCGCAATATTCAAACGGCGCTGCATCCCTCCGCTCAAAGTTTCCACCGGACTTTGAGCTCTATCAGTCAAATTTACAGCCTTTAAACATTGTTCAACTTGATAGCGGCGCTGCTTGCGGTCTAAAGCATAAATTTGAGCAAAAAAATTGAGATTTTCTTCGCAGCTAAGGCTTTTGTAAAGCAAATTTTCCTGTGGTGCTACACCTATTAACAATTTAGTAGACTCCGAAACAGGTTCGCCATTGATAGAAACTTTGCCGCTGTCAGCATTTAGCAAACTGCATAAAATATTGATAGTTGTAGTTTTTCCCGCCCCGTTTGGCCCGAGCAAACCGTAAATTTCTCCTTTTTGAATGTGCAGTGTTAAATCTTTAAGCACTGAACGCCGGCCGTAGGATTTATTGAGCTTTTCTATTTGCAGCAAAATTTTACATCTCCTTAAGTTTAATAGTACGATCGCACAGAGTTACCTAGAAACCGGGTTTTTTACGACAAATACGGCGTTTTCGCCCACAAATTCAGTAAAAAACCCGGTTTCTTCGGTCTTACTTAAAGTCTTCTTTCCACTCTCAACATCCGCCGATAAGACATCCATCCGCCTCCGAGCATTAACATAGCAAAAATAAACAAAAACCAGAAGTGCGATTCAATATCAGCAAAATTTTTGCCGCCAGCCCATACACCCATCAGCGCTTCGTTCATGTGATAAATTGGATTGTACTGGGCGATATCCAGCAGAGTTTTGGGAAAAAGCGAAGCAGGCAAAAATGCTCCTCCTAAAATTAACAAAGGAACGCCGAAAGCCGCTACTAGCGAGTTGACATCTTCAGTGCGCCTCGCAAACTGCGTGCCGAGAATAAAGCCGACTCCTACGTAAGATATAATACTCAGCAAAATAATCGCGCATCCTAACAGAATAGAGCCTTGAAATTTTGCTCCCAAAAAAGAGGCGATCGCATATACTAAGATTACCTGACCGATTCCGATACAACTGTGAGCCAGAAAAATTCCTAAAAAGTAAGAAGTGCCACTCAAGGGGGAAATAAACAAGCGTTTGAGAGTGTGCTGTTCTCGCTCTGAAACCACCGTTGCTACGCTGCCGCCGAGACAGCTAAAAAATAAAGCCGCTCCTACTAAACTTGCAGGTGCGGCACTTTCAAAGGCTTTGTCTGTAGTGAGATTAGCCCGTTCTTTTAAAATTAAAGCGTTAATTAGCAAGATAGAAATTGGGAAAATACTCCACAATACTAAGCTGCGCCGCCGTCTTCCCAATTCAATTAAAATTCGCTGCGCTACTGCGAGGGTTTCGTACCAGTATTTCATAGAGTTTTTATTAGCATTGTTAGAACTAGAAATTGATATTGAACCGAAAAAAAACTTACAATTAAAAGGGTTGGTTGTGATAAGCTTAGTCCGCATCAATAAAAACTAAATCCCTCACTACAAACCTTATTGATGGTGTGAAATTTACCGGATCTTATATGACAATTGATAACGACACTACGGCATATTATATCGCGCCCGGTCTGTTAAAAACGATAAAACTGCTTCGTAGTGCACACCTTAGTCCGCACTACTAATACCATTTTTCTAAAATCGTGCAACACTCTTCGACCCCCCCTAGCCCCCCCTTGTAAAGGGGGGGGACAAGAACACTGTTGCATTCTTTTTTAAAATTGGTATAACAATCATTTTTGTTACGGCAATCTACCGGAGTTGATATTTTACCATATAATATCAATAATTTTAAATGTTAATAAAAAACCCGCCCGCGCGGGTTTTTTGATTCAATCCGACTCGGTTTTAACTCTTCACTTTCTGTCGCTGCGCTCATTTAATACTAAAGTTCGTACCTCGATAGCATCCTTGAAAAGAAGTTAAACTTGTGCGGTTTATCTGTTCCAATTTGGTGACTAGAGAGTCATTTTCGCCACTTTCAGGAGTAGCATTCCACTTGTAGATAAAGTTGCCCATATGCTCTCCGGTTTCTTCGTAACTGTGCTCTTCTATGGGAATTCCAGAAACTCCAGAAACAGTTTGGTTGTGGTATCCGTTAACAATGATTTTCTCGATAACTGCTCCGGGTTCTACAGTAAGGTTCCAGTTAATCGGTTCGTAGGCGGAAAGTGCAAGAATTATTGGCTTGTTTCGGCGTTCTACTTTGACTTCAATAGTGCTTTTCGCTCTTTTTCCGTTCCCGTGAGCGGCATTTGCTTCGTAAACGCCGATTAAGTGAAGCTCTTTATTTCCCTTTGACGAACCGACATAAGACGAAAAATCGTCGGAACCGCCAATCCCGCAGTTGGCGCTAGAACTAATTGGGGAAATAAAAGTTGTTTTTTCGGCTAGTTTCTGTTGCACCGCCGGGACAACCCAGAGTCCGGTTCCGACTCCTAAAGCACCTATCAAAGCGGCTGCGATGCCGAAAGGAATGGCGTTTGTCAGGTTGCGAAAGGCTTTTTTGGCGGTTAGTTTAGATAGCGTTTGCTGCCAAGTTTCAGGGTTTGGTAGGGAACTCTGGCCGCCATCGAGACAAGCTAACAAAGCTAAACTTTCCGGCTGTTCGAGCAGATTCTGCACTGCTTTCTCTTCGCCGGCGTAGAGAATTCTAGTTTCTCTGTCTAAAAGCAGCCAGTAGCGATCGCCCTCACCGAAGTTGTATTCTCGTACAGCAGGCTGAACTAAATCGTGCTGCAAAAACACCAGCCAAGCCATATTATTGCCGGTGCCGACTGTTTTGCCGTCGCTGGAAATAATTTGGTCGATGTCTGGTTCCCAACCCCAGGCTACCCAGCGGCTGTCTCCTCGATAACCGAGGGATTTTTCCAGTTGCGGGTGAGCGGTTATTTCTAAGCGTTGAACTAAGTTTGACACAATAGGTATCCTCAAGCGCGTGAAGCGAAGCTATCCTGTTCGCGAAGCGTTCCCGAAGGGTAGGGAATCGGCACTTCAATGTCTTAGCTTAACTCATCCCAGGCAGTTCAAAAAGTGCCCGTGCCATTGCCATTTCCACCGTTTGGAGACAAATTGTTGCTCCGGGGAGTGATATTCGGCGAAGTTCCCGGATTGAGATTATTGGGAGTGATATTCGGCGAAGTTCCCGGATTGAGATTATTGGGAGTGATATTCGGCGAAGTTCCCGGATTGAGATTATTGGGAGTGATATTCGGTGAAGTTCCCGGATTGAGATTATTGGGAGTGATATTCGGCGAAGTTCCCGGATTGAGATTGTTGGGATTGCTGGGATTGGGCGAAGTTCCCGGATTGAGATTGTTGGGATTGTTGGGATTGGGCGAAGTTCCCGGATTGAGATTGTTGGGATTGTTGGGATTGGCGGGATTGGCGGGATTGGCGGGATTGGCGGGATTGTTGGGATTGGCGGGATTGGCGGGATTTGCACTCCCAGGAGTAGTTATGGGAGTGCCCACAGTATCTCTGGTGACGCTGTTGGGATTCGGGGCTGCAGCCGGATTACTTACGTTGCGGTTATTTGCAGGAGCATTGGCGGGGTTGCCGGCGGCGGGAGCCGTTTTTTGGGGTTCGGCGTTGGTGCCGCACAATCTGACTAAATCAAAAGTTGTACCGCTTGGGGTTTCGATGAAGCAAACCGGCACGTCTACTCGCGGGTTTGAGGCTCTGGGAAAGTCGCCTGCGTCCACCATCGGGCGGCTAAAGGCAGCTTCAGCCATTAGTGGTGTTAAAGCAGCCGATAGAGCGACTGTTATTGGTAATAATTTCATCAGCTTTTCCTCAAATTTTGCTTTTTATTGCTCTAGTATTGCCGATAAACTGCGAAGTGTCCTGAGTCTAAAAGCCGATATTTTCGATCGCTCTTTCTTAGGCGGCTCATTTTGACTGCAACATTTGGCGCACGCAAAAAATACAGGTAGAAAAAGCTGAGAGTATCACAGTCGCCTCTTCAGGCAAAATCATTCAATGCTGCAACTAATTCTACTTGTGGATATGAGTTCCATATTTTAGTCGATCGCCCCCAATAATCTTCTACGCAGATCGGAGGGGGAGAGAGAGGGAGAAGCGGAGAAGCGGAGAAGCGGAGAAGCGGAGAGGATGCTGGAGCATCTGGAGCTTTGCAACAAGCAGTTTTTTTCTCTACAATCGCCAGCCATACAATCGCGAGTGGCGAGGGCACTACAAAGGCTTGCAGAGAGTTAAATCAAATCGGTTGCATCCCCTACATTGCTCGTTACCGAACTTCCTTATTCCATCTATCCGTTACATCCGCCAATTGCATCCGCCGCCGAACTTCCCATTAATTTAGTACCGAATGCGCGGGTCAACGGCAGCGTTCAAAACATCAATTACAATGCTAGCAATTACTACAATCCCAGCAAAAAATACCACAATACCTTGAACAGTTGGATAATCCCGCAAACTAATCGCTTCGTAAAGGCGATTTGCCAGCCCCGGCCAAGAAAAAGTAACCTCAGTTAAAATAGCACCGCCCAACAGTGCAGCAAAAGTCAATCCCAAGACAGTAATCACCGGAATTAGCGCATTTTTCAGAGCGTGAGCCCATAAAATCTGCAATTCAGGAATGCCGCGAGCTCGGGCTGCTTCCACATAATCTGCTTGCAAAGTTTGCTTCAGATTCACTCTCACAATACGCTCAAAAATGCCGCTCAAAAGAATCCCCAGCGTCAAACTCGGAAGTGCCAAATAATGCAAACTGGTGAGAAACTGACCCGGGTTAGCGCTCAGGAGACTGTCTACAGTGTAAAGTCCCGTGTAGCTTTGGGGGGCTCTTAATGTCACCGGAAAGCGGGTTCCCAAGGGAAACCAGCCCAACTGCACCGCGAAAATCAACTGCAAAACCATGCCAGCCCAAAAAGCCGGCAGCGAGTAAGTGATAATGCCAAACAAACGGCCTGCTGCATCGAAAATAGTGTTGGGGCGGGATGCTGCGAGGGAACCGATACTGATACCGACAATTAAAGCTATGGCCATGCTACACACTGCTAATTCCACTGTAGCGGGGAAATAATCTCCGATAATTTGCCAGACTGTTTGTCCGCGAGTGGTGATGGAAGTTCCCAAGTCGAAGCCCAACAAATCTTTCATGTATTTAAGATATTGTTCCCACAGGGGAGCGTCGAGGCCTAGTTGGGTTCGCATTGCTGCTTTGGCGGCTGCGGGAGCTCGCGAACCGAGAATTGCATCGATGGGGTCGCCCGGAGTGGCCCGCAGCAGCAAAAATACTGCTGTGGTGATTGTCCACAACATTAGCGGTGCTAGGAGTAAGCGGACAAAAATATAAGATTGCAGGGCTTTTGAACGAGACATAAGATTTGGTTATTGGTTATTGGTTATTGGTTAGTTGTTATTGGTTATTGGTTAGTTGTTATTGGTTATTGGTTAGTTGTTATTGGTTGTGGGTTAGTCGTTATTGGTTATTGGTTATTGGTTGGCTATTAGTGAATTGTTTTTAGGCCTCGATCATTTAGCATAGTTCCTTCCTTTTGCCTGATGACGTTGGACGTTCCATCGGGGGATCGCTAATAACCAATAACCCGCAACCAATAACCAATAATCAACTAATAACAAGTAACCAATAACAACTAAGAACTAACAACCAACAACTAATGACTAATGACTAATGACTAATGACTAATGACTAATGACCGATTTTCCTATTCGCCCAGCAGCGATTCAAATGCGGCTTGTAAAGACTTGATGTCGCCTACTCTGGCGACTAACAAGTTTTCGCTGCCGGCATCCTGCAACCTGTCCTTCCAATACTGGATGCTCTCGGAGTTGTGAAACCAGAAACTAATTACGGTATCTACGACTCGATCGACATCCCAGCCGCGATAAGGAGAAACTATCTCTACGGATGCCACAAAGGAATCGAGAGTGCACTTCCGGTTTCCCAAGTATTCTACACCGGACGGTTGCTGTTGTTGCAGCAATTCCTGCTGCTGGTTAAAAAATGATAAAGTTGGAGATACGCCCAGGATTTCAAATGTATAGTTCATGTCATCCTCCAGAAGTATTGTTTTGCTAAAAGGTCGTAGCGGAGCGGGGCGCGAGCGATCGTCCGTTTGTCAACTGTCAACAGTCTACTGTCTACTGTTCAACCTCTTTTGGCGCGATCGGGATTTGGCCCGCTTATTTTATTAATAGCAAATTTTTTAACAGAGGATTGTCAAATAACTTACATTTGTGATGGCTTGGTAGAAAAATTTAGAATCAATTTTTTATTCAGCAGGGACAAGGCTGGCGTTCGCCACCCGGAGAAAATGAGAGAATTGTAGATTTTAGACAATTTGAGGTTTGAGGTTAAATAATAATTGGGACTGATTGATGAATTAAGGGATCAAAGCTTGCCTGCAGTTGTATTATGTTTAATCTGGTGTGAGTTTGGGACACTGTGTCCCCGATCGCGATCGGCGCATTCACAAAAGTAGTGGCACAATTAATATTATAATTTTTTACAGTAGCTGTTGAAACCTCAACCAAGTTTTGAGCGGCAGGCTACGGCACTTCACTATTGGTGTGCAACTTGATAATTTATAATATCTAGGGCATCTTTTAATCGACAAACGATACGCAAACCTGGTAAGTGCAAGAATATTGATGTTATTGAAAAGTCTGAGCAGTGTTGTCTGATGAAAAGCTCGCCCAAGATGTCACTGAGCCTAGTTTTGTTGATACCCCTGGTGGTACAAATCTCCGTAGCAGTCGGCGTAACGGGATGGCTGTCGTTTCGCAACAGCCAGAAAGCCGTCAACAACCTGGCTACTAGGTTGAGCTTGGAAGTCGCAGCCCGGACGAAAGAAAATTTCCGCAGTTTTGGGGACGTGTCTCATTTATTCCTGCAAATGAATACTGCTGCGATCGCCTCGGGAAACTTAAACCCGGAAGATTTCCCCAATTTAGAGCGCTATTTGTGGAACCAGACCAAGCTGAGCGATCGAACTACAACCATTTACTACGGCGACGAACAGGGCAGATTTCTCTTGCTCAAACGCGAAGCAGAAGACTTAGTATACATCAGAGACGAATCAACCGCTCCCAACCGCCAAATTTATCGCCTCGACAGCCAGGGAAATCGCACAGAACTAATCAAAACCGCCCCCTACGACCCCCGTACAAGACCCTGGTACATAACTGCCAAACAGTCAGGAAAAGCCAGTTGGTCTCCGATTTACGTCTTCACAGCCCAGCCAGTTCTGGGGATTACTCCGGTGATGCCCATCTACAACCAAACGGGCAGCCTGCAAGGGGTTCTGGCAATTGACCTGACTCTTTCTCAAATCAGCGATTTTCTCAAAAAAATCAAAATTAGCCCGTCGGGACAAGTTTTTGCGATCGAACGCAGCGGGGAAATAGTCGCCAGTTCCACCGACGAACTGCCCTTTGTCACCACCAAAGACGGACAAAAACGGCTGTTGGCGACACAAAGCAAAAATTTGCTCATTCGATCGGCATCCACATACTTGCAAAAACAATTTGGCAGTTTTACACAAATTAGCAGCCAAGGACAGTTTACCTTCGATCTAGACGGCAAACGTCAATTCATTACGGTTGCTCCCCTGCAAGACGGCCGCGGCCTCGATTGGCTGATCGTAGTGGTCATCCCGGAAGCAGACTTTATGGAGCAAATTAACGCCAACACTCGCACAACTATCTTATTGTGCTTTTTTGCCTTCATATTGGCGATCGCCCTAGGAATCTTCACCTCTCGCTGGGTTGTCCAACCGATCACCCGATTGCTAGAAGCTTCCAAAGCATTAACAAAAATGTCCGAATCCTCCGACTTCACATCCTCGGAATTAGACGGCGAAGTCGAAGTCAAAGGCATCAACGAACTCAGTCTTTTAGCTCAGTCTTTCAACCAGATGGCCAGACAATTGCGATCGTCTTTTGTCGCCCTCGAACAAACCAACTCCAGTTTAGAACAGCGAGTAGCAGAGCGGACTGCCGAACTCGCAGCCACCGAAGCAGAATTGCGGGCTTTGTTTGCAGCCATGAACGAATTAATTATAGTTGTGGACTCCACCGGCCGCTACTTGAAAATCGCCCCCACAAATATGTCTCTCCTATACAAACCAGCCGAAGAATTAGTAGGCAAAACAATCGGAGAAACGTTTCCGCAAGCTACAGCCGACAATTTTACCAGCCATATCCGAGCAGCTTTAGAGACTCAGCAAACTATCAGTATCGAGTACGATTTAACCATTGATGAACGCGAAGTTTGTTTTGCCGCCAGCATTTCGCCGCTGTCAGAAACATCGGTCATTTTGGTGGCCCGCGACATTACCGAAAAGAAGCGAGCCGAATCTTGGCGGCGGATGAGACAAAAACAATTGCTCACACAAAATACAGTTTTGGTAGAACTAGCCAGAAATAAAGTGCTATACGGAGGCAATTTGCAAGTAGCTTTGAGGCAAATCACTGAAGCTGCGGCTCGTACCTTAAATGCAGAAGGAGCAGGAGCTTGGTTGTACGATGAGAGCCGATCGAAACTGCAATGTCTCGACCAATTTTGGTGCAGCAACCAGCAGCACTCCCAAGCTGTGGAACTCGCCGCCGCAGACTATCCAGCTTATTTTAAAGCTTTGGAAGAAGACCGGACGATCGCAGCCGACAACGCTCTTTCAGATATCAGAACCAGGGAATTAGCGACATCTTACTTTGCACAAAATAACATCACCTCAACCTTAGATGCGCCGGTGCGACTGGGAGGCCAAACAGTCGGAGTTATCTGTATCGAACAGGTGGGAAGTGTTCGCAACTGGACAGTAGAAGAGCAAAATTTTGCTGCTTCCCTGGCAGATTTGGTATCATTGGCGATCGAAGCTAGCGATCGCGATCGAACACAAAACGCACTGCGTCAAGCAGAACAAAAATACCGCAGCATCTTTGAAAACGCAGTCGAAGGCATTTTTCAAACAACCCCAGAAGGCCGATTCTTGAGCGTCAACCCAGCTTTAGCCCGCATCTACGGCTACGCAACTCCCGAAGAATTGACATCAAATCTCACAAACATCAGACAGCAAGCTTACGTCAATCCTCAGCAGCGCCAGAAGTTTATGCAAGTGATGCAAGAATGCGGACAAATATCAGGATTTGAGTCAGAAGTTTACCGCGTTGACGGCAGCGTAATTTGGATTTCTGAAAGCGCCCGCGCAGTGTGCAGCGCCGACGGTGAGGTACTCTACTACGAAGGCAGCGTCGAGGATATTAGCGATCGCAAAGTATTTGAAAACGCCTTGCAAGTCGCCCTAGAAGCAGCCGAAGCCGCCTCCACCGCAAAAAGCGCATTTTTAGCAAACATGAGCCACGAACTGCGAACACCCCTCAATGCCATCATCGGCTACAGCGAAATGCTGCAAGAAGAAACCGAAGAATTGGGCTACGACGAAATAACCCCAGATTTAGACAAAATCCGCACATCCGGCCGACACTTGCTATCACTAATTAACGACATTCTCGACATCTCTAAAATCGAAGCCGGCCGCATGGAACTCTACTTAGAAACCTTCGACATCGCCGCCTTAATTGAAGAAGTAGCCGACACCGCCACCCCACTAATCGAAAAAAATAATAACACTTTAAACTTACAGGAAATTACCAATCTTGGCACTATGTACGGTGACATTACCAAAGTGCGGCAGATTTTATTAAATTTGCTAAGCAATGCTGCCAAATTCACTCAAAACGGTACAATTACGCTCACCGCCAGCCGAGAAAGCGCCCGCCACAACAGCGAAGCGATAGCAGAAAACCGTTCACAAACGGCAGAAAATTCGGCCCAATCAAACTCCTCTAAAGAATTTTTAGTTTTTAATTGTACAGATACAGGAATTGGGATGAATCAAGACCAATTGCAGCACATTTTCCAACCCTTTACCCAAGCAGACGCTTCTACCACACGCAAGTACGGCGGTACAGGTTTGGGACTAGCAATCAGCCAGCGTTTTTGCTTTATGATGGGCGGCAATATTTCAGTAAACAGTCAAGTCGGCGTTGGTTCTACTTTTACCATTCGCTTACCTCTCAATACTTAAACAATTGGTTAGTGGTTATTTGTTAGTGGTTATTGGTTAGTGGTTATTTGTTAGTGGTTATTGGTTAGTGGTTATTGGTTAGTGGTTATTTGTTAGTGGTTATTAATATAATTTCGTGGGGGCGCGTTCACTAACAATCTTTCCTTCATATCCCAATTATTAATAAACCCGCCCCCACACCGCGAATAATTTACATCAACCTTGAGGATTGAGATTATTTCGATTCATTCTTGGGGCGGAGGTGGGTTTTTTATTTCTGGTATTTGATGATATAAATTTTGGTGAACTCGCCCTACAAATAGGTTAATTCTTAATTACCACTTACCAATTACCATTACCAATTACCTTTGAATGCTTCTCGGATCGAGAGCATCCCGCAACCCATCCCCCAATAAATTGAACGCCAAAACAGTCAAAATAATCAGTGTCGCGGGAGGCCAAACCAACCAAGGCTGCAACACTAAAATTGAAGCATTAGTAGACAAAGATAGCAAATTTCCCCAAGAAGGATCGGGCTGTTGAATTCCCAATCCAATTAAACTCAAAACCGACTCCGCCACAATAAAACCCGGAACCGACAAAGTAGCAGAAATAATAACATAGGTTGCAGTTTGTGGCAAAACGTGGCGGACAATAATATAAATTGGATTCGCGCCCATAGCCCGCGCCGCCTGCACGAATTCTCGTTGTTTTATTGACAAAACCTGACCGCGAATTACCCGTGCTAAACTCGCCCAACTGATAAATGAAGTAATCAGCACAATCAATATAAATCGCTGAGCACTTGTTAATCCGGGAGGGAGGATTGCTGCTAGGGCTACTAATAAATAAAGTCCGGGAATCGTCATCAATACTTCGGCGAATCGCATTAAAATACTATCAATCCAACTGCCGAAATAACCGGATATTCCTCCGATCAACAATCCCAAGGGGAAAGAAATTGCTATACCAACTAAACCGATGCTGAGGCTAATTCGGCTACCATGTACTAGGCGGGTGAATTGATCGCGAGCTTGTTCATCTGTGCCTAAAATATTGATTTTAGCTTGGCCGGTAGTTCCAAATAAGTGGATATTTAAAGGTAAAATCCCTAAAAACTTATAGGGAGAACCTTTGACAAACAAACCGACAGCAGAGGGTTTTTGCCAGTCTACAATTAGCTCGCGAGCGCCCGTATTCACGTCTACTGGGCCCTGAGTGGTCGGATAAACGTGAGGCCCGATAAATCGCCCGTCTTTGGTGCTTAAATGAATCTGAGTCGGCGGCAACAATGAACCGTTTAATTGAGAGTCGTAGGGGTCGTAGGGGGCCACAAATTCGGCGAAAAATGCGACTGTATAAAAAAATAACAATACCACTGCTCCCAGTCGAGCCAGAGGATTTTGCCTAAGATTTTGCCACCATTTCATAAGTTTTAGGTTTGAGATTTTAAGTTGGTTCGTAGTGAGGACTTTAGTCCTTTTTAAAAGGTTCGCAGTCAGGATTTTAGGGCTTATTGAAAAGTTCGTAGTCAGGACTTTAGTGCTTCTTAAGAAACGAAGATTTTATAACTTAAACATCTGCCAAAATCCTATGTTTTCAGAAGCAGGGAGGTAAAGATAAAGAGATGCAGAGCCTCCGAATCTGCATTACCAGGTAGAGCCTGGTAACGAGCAAGTTTTGCTTAAAAGGTTCGATCGTTCGGAATGCAAGTCCTTCTTAAATAAATCAGTAGCAAGGGCTGAATTCGTGACTGATAAAAACTTTACGGACAGAAGTTTTTACTACAAACCTTAGACTATTTTTCTTCATCGGCGACCAAAATTAGTTTAGTTTCACGATCCGTTGTTTGACTCAATTCCTCGCCGTTAAAAGGATTGTAGAAAAACGAGCCTGTTTGCGGGGGCAATTTGGGATTGAGTAAGATTTCTACTATACTTTTGACAACGCCAGTTAGGGGAATGGCCAGGATAACTCCTAACAAGCCTCCTACTCTACCTCCTAAGAGCAAAGCTGTGAAAATAATTACTGGGCTCAATCCGGTGAGATTCCCCATGATTCGGGGGGCGACTAAATTGTCTTTGATTTGCTGGAGACCGATCGCCACTGCCAACACTTGCAGCGCCAGCCACCAATCGATAAATGCTACAATTATAGTAACCGCTCCAATGCCCAGCGTCGCTCCGATAAACGGAATTATTTCCATTAATCCGATAAACACGGCAAACAGCAGAAAGAAAGGAACTTGCAGCCACCAAAATGCGATAGTTAGTGAAATTGCCATAAATAGTCCCAGCAGCAATTGTCCCGAGACAAATCGTTGGAGGTTTCGCTGCAAAGTTTCGGTTAACACGTAGCGAATATCTGGGGAAAAAATGCTGGTCAAACCCTGCCACACTCTTTTACCGTCTAAGAGCATATAAAATGAAATTACCAGGATAAAGATTAAGTCGATAAACCAGTTAAAAGTACCTACGACTAAACCTAAACTTGTACTTGCGATCGCCTGTACTTGCTCCTGTACTTTCGCCGATAGCTGCTGCTCCAATATTTGCACGTCAAAGGGCAAATTGCGATCGGCACTCCATGTTTGAAATTCACCTAACTGCTGCCGCGCCGACTCCAGCAAGTCCGGGAACCTCACCCCCAACTGCCTCGCTTGGCTGAACACCGGCGGCACGATAGTTAAACCGATTACTACTACTACCAAGCCCGCAATCAAGTAAACGAGTGCTGCTGCGACTCCCCGGGGCAAAAATGCTTCCAGTCTGAGGACTGCATAATTTAATAAGAATGCAATGAGTCCGGCTGTTACTAAAATGCTGACCAGTTCCCCAACATAACTGATCGCAGTTAGGGTAAACCATCCCGTTACTAGCACTAGCAACCAAGTAATTAGCAACTGTTGGACGGGAGAGAAGACACTGTTCATTATGATTTTTGTCAATTAAACTGGTACCACTTTTTAGCCGATGTGCCTGATTTTAGCAATAATTCGTTCAAAATTAGGCTTAATTCTGTGAGGATCGATCGGTTGGTGACGGGAAAACTGCTGTGGGACAGATCAGGTCTAGCCCGATCGCCCGCAGGCCCCAAATCACGCTAATAATACTGGGCGAGGAACCCTGGGCGAATTAAATGTCGATCGCACTCTCCGGCGATCGATCGGCCAGCAGTCAAGTGAAATCGCCTCACACTCACCCAAAAGGAGGACGCGACATCGCTAGCGCCCTCGGCTAAAATAAACTACATCTAAAAATTGCAATCTTTCTTTACAATATAAAAAAACCAAAGGTTCAAACCGGCGGGAGGAACTACAGTGACCAATCAAGTTATTTCAGAAGCGGAAGAACAGCAACCGATTCTCCCCGTAAAGAGCGGGCGCGACATAAACTCAACAGCCGATGCGCCTGAAAGTGGAGTTTCAGACCGATCTAGCTGGCACTTTTCCGGTGAGGAAGATGAACGAGAAAGATCCCTAGAAGTTCCAGAAGATGGGGAAAAATCAGAACTTGGGGAACCAGAAGAGCCGGAAATTGGGCCCAGCAAAAAAATCAGGTGGCCGACGGTGTTGGCGGGCGCGGGGATTGGCGTAGCTGCAACTCTGCTAGCGGTACACTTGACTGCTGGCCACAAGAGCGCGAAACCGGCGGCTACAGCCCCAGCGGCGGCTCAACAGGCGGAGGCTCAAACGGTGACAGTCGCGCCGGTGAAATCGGCCGATGTGTCTAAAACTCTCGAAGCGACGGGGACTGTGGCCCCCCACGATTTGCTGCCGGTATTGCCGCAAGCCAACGGCTTGCAAATCCAACAGGTTTTGGTGAAGGAAGGGGATGCGGTAGAAAAAAATCAGGTAATGGCGATTTTGGATGATTCGGTGGTGCGATCGCAAATTGCCGCAGCGGTAGCTAAAGGACAATCCGCCGATTCTACAGTAGACCAAGCGCAAGCTCAGGTGCAGCAAGCTCAATCAAGCCAAAAAGAAGCCCAAGCCGGTGTCGAACAAGCTCAAGCTGGCGTGGAAAAAGCCGTTGCTGACTTAGCGCAAGTTAAAACAGGTGTCGGCCAAGCCCAAGCCGGTGTCGAACAAGCTAAAGCTGGCGTGAATCAAGCTAAAGCGGGAATTGCTTCGGCCGAGGCTAAATTAACTCAAGCTCAAAGAGAAGTAGAGCGTTTTTCCAATTTGGCGGGGCAGGGAGTAATCAGCCAACAGGATTTGGAACAGCGCAAAACCGAGCAAGAAACTGCTCTTCAAGATGTGAACAAGGCTAAGGCCGATCTGAATAAAGCTTTGGAAGAACAGAACAAAGCAGCGGAAGAAGTGCGATCGGCTAAAGCTAAAGTAGCTAATAGCGAAGCTAATATCAGTACGGCGCAAGCGGCCCTCAGCAGTGCCCGCGCTAAGGTGAATACGGCGGCCGCAACTGTCAGCAGCGCTAGAGCAAACGTGGGGAACAACGCAGCAAGTGTCCGCAGCAATGATGCCCAAATCCAACAGTTAGAAACTCAACTTTCACAAACGATCGTCCGAGCACCGGACAGCGGTATTGTTGCTGAAAGAATTGGTCGTGTTGGGGATGTTTCTTCGGGGAGTCAAAAACTATTTTCGATTATTCGCGGCAACAAGCTAGAACTGCAATTGAAAGTGCCGGAAACTCAGATTTCGCAAGTGGAACCGGGAACAGCCGTGCAGATTACTTCAGATTCTGACAAGCGGATCAAGTTGTCGGGAACTGTGCGAGAGATTTCGCCGTTAGTTGACCCGCAAAATCGCCAAGCTACGGTGAAAATTGATTTGCCACCCAGCGATTTTTTGCGATCGGGAATGTTTTTGCGCGCCTCGATTTCGACGGCGGCGGAGCAAGGTTTGAAAGTTCCTGCTAAGGCTATTTTACCGCAGTCTGACGGCAGTTCTATTGTTTACAAACTTGTGGGCGAGGACAAGGTGCAGGCTCAGAAAGTGGTAGTTGGGGAGATTACTGGAGGGGCGGTTGGCGATTTGACGAAAGCTCAGGTTGAGATTAAAAAAGGGTTGAAAGCGGGCGATCGCGTGGTTATTGCTGGGGCTGGTTATCTGAAGGATGGCGATCGGGTAAAAGTTGTTAGTCAGTAGTTAGTTGTCAGTAGTCAGTTGGTAGGGGCGGTGCCCCCGTGCCCGCCCTCTTAGTTGTCAGTTGGTAGGGGCGGTGGATGGTGCGTGCGGGCCCTCTTTGTTGTTAGTAGTCATTAGTCATTAGTCAGTAGTCATTAGTGCGATCGTCCCCGATCGCGAACGTTATTAGTGAGTGGTTGTAGCGTGCGTCGATATTGCGATCGACATTACAGTCACAATTCTACTATACCAAAAAGCCGTGAAGCGAAGTTATCCCCTAGGGAATCGCCTTGCGTATTGCCACAAGAACCTACAATATCCTCCCGGTATGGAAAAAGCACTGCCGTGTCCGACTGCGGTGTCGCGATCGGCATTTCGTTGCTTAATTCAGTTAATCGATCGGTGCGTAGATACAGATTTGGGCGATCATTCAAATATGAAGGTGGTAAGTATAACATTTTTTGGCGAAAATCAAATAAAAAAAATCTCGCAAAAAAAACTTTGACAATTTGCATAATTTTTGAGGAAAACCCCTGATAGATAAGTAAGGGCTTGTGTCGATGTAAAAATCGCCCTCGCCTGTTATTCGTAAGCAGGAACAAAAATGGCAACAATTATCAGTACATCCTCAAGTGACACTCTGATCGGTGGAACCCCAGACAATGACAGCATTTCAGGGCTGGGCGGCAATGACACCCTCAGTGGCTTAGATGGCAATGACACCTTGCAGGGCGGTGGAGGAAACGACAGCCTCAGTGGAGGTGGGGGAAATGACTCCCTGTTTGGTGGCTTCAGTGGCACTGACACCTTGGATGGCGGTGCGGGCAATGATTTTCTGGATGCAAGCGGTAGCCTGGTCGGCGGCGATGGAGATGACACACTTTTTGGAAGTTTTTCTTCAACCTTGGATGGCGGTGCGGGCAATGACTCTCTCAGTAGTGGCAGTAATAGCATTCTAGAAGGCGGTGCTGGCGATGATACGCTCGATGGGAGATTTGGCAGTGGAAATACGCTGCGAGGCGGTGCAGGTAACGATCGCTATTTGCTGCAGGCTTCTGGGCAGAGTCCAATTCAAATTCAGGATACAGGTGGCATCAATCGCTTAGACTTTATTGATTTTAACAACACTGTCAGCACCAGCCCAACTCTAGCGCTGTCGTTGTCATCGGGAAATACAGGCTTAGCCCGACAAGGTACTAGCTTGCTGATTGACATCAACAAAGACGGAATCGCAAGGCCAGCCGATGACGTGGTGATTTTAGACTTTTTCGGTGCATCGCCGACAGTCCAAGGTGCAGGCTTCATCGAAACTGTGGGCAACCTTTTGGGTACCGATATTCTCGCAGCAAATTTAATAGATGCTACGGCAGCACCAGGCATCAATGCACTCACAGGAACTTCGGGCGCTGATAACCTCATCGGTACTGCCGACAATGACAACATCTTAGGTTTTGAGGGCAATGACACGATCAGTGGCGTTGACGGCAACGACACCTTGCTAGGAGGTGATGGAAGCGACAGCCTCAGTGGAGGTGGGGGAAATGATTCCCTGATTGGTGACAACATTAACACTTTTGGTGGCAGTGACACCCTCGATGGCGGTGCGGGCAATGATTTTCTGGAGGCAGGTGGCAGTCTCGCTGGTGGCGATGGAGATGACACGCTGTTTGGAGGTTTCTCTTCAACCTTGGATGGCGGTGCGGGCAATGACTATCTCCGTGCTGTTAATAGCATTGTAGAAGGCGGTGCTGGCGATGATACGCTCGATGGGAGATTTGGCAGTGGAAATACGCTGCGAGGCGGTGCAGGTAACGATCACTATTTGCTGCCGGCTTTTGGGCAGAGTCCAATTCAAATTCAGGATACAGGTGGCATCAATCGCTTAGACTTTGTTAATGGCGACGACCAAATCAGTACCAGCACTACGCTGTCGCTGTCGCTGTCATCGGGCACTTTGGGATTGAGCCGCCAAGGTACGAGTTTAGCGATCGACACCAACAAAGACGGCATCATCAGGGCTACCGATGACGTTGTGATTTTAGACTTTTTCGGCGCATCCCCGACTGTCGCGGGTGCTGGCTTCATTGAAACTGTGGGCAACCTCACTGGTGCCGATATCCTGGCTGCTAATCTCACTGAGGCTACGGCGGCACCCGGAACTAATGCGCTCACCGGAACACCAAACGATGACAACCTGACAGGCACCTCAGCCGATGACAACATCTCAGGCTTAGCAGGCAACGACACCATCGCGGGCTTAGAAGGCAACGATACTTTGCTAGGCGGTGATGGAAATGACAGCCTCAGTGGAGGTGGCGGAAATGATTCCCTGATTGGTGGCTTCAGTGGCACTGACACCCTTGATGGCGGTGCGGGCAATGACTTTCTGAATGGTGGCGGTAGCCTGGCCGGCGGCGATGGAGACGACACCCTGTTCGACTCTGGGTTTAGCACGGTCGATGGCGGTGCGGGCAATGACTATCTCAGTGGTGGTTTTAATAGCACCTTAGAAGGCGGTGCGGGCGATGATACGCTCGCTGGATTTAGCACTGGGAGTGTGCTGCGAGGCGGTGCAGGTAACGATCGCTATTTGTTGCGGGCGAACGGCCAGAATTCACTTCAAATTCAGGATACTGGCGGGAGCAATCGCTTAGACTTTGTGAATTTTAACGACGAGATCAGTACCAGCACTACGCTGTCGCTGTCGCCGTCATCGGGAAGTACAGGCTTGGGCCGACAAGGTACTAGCTTGCTGATCGACATCAACCAAGACGGAATCGCTGACCCTGCTAAGGACGTTGTGATTTTAGACTTCTTCGGTGCATCGCCGACTGTCCAAGGTGCTGGCTTCATCGAAACTGTGGGTAATTTATCGGGTGCCGATATCCTGGCCGCGACAACCCCAACACCAGCGACGACGCCCACACCAGCGACAACCCCAACTCCAGCGACAACGCCCACACCAGCGACAACGCCCACACCAGCGACAACCCCAACTCCAGGGACAACGCCTATTCCTATTCCTATAAGACCAACACCGGCAGCCACACCAACACCGGGCACAACCACACCAACACCGGGCACACCCACACCCACACCCACACCTCCACCTTTCACGCCCGCGATCGCACTGTCGATCGCACAGCCGATCGCACCCACATTCACCAACAGGCCCGCACCAAGCGAATTGCCACAGGTTTTGGGCACCAGCGGCAACGACGCGATCGCTGGTAGCGAAGCCAACAATATCTTGTATGGCAACCAGGGCAACGACACCGTAGGAGGCAATGGCGGCGATGACATCGTATTTGGCGGCAAAGGCGATGACGGCTTATTCGGCGATGTCGGCAACGACCTCTTGTTTGGCAACCTCGGCAACGACACCCTTGTCGGCGGCGACGGTGCAGATACCGCATTGGGCGGCAAATCTGACGATTTAATCTTTGGCGGCGCTGGTAACGATGTCCTCGGCGGCGAACTCGGCAACAACACTTTACTCGGCGGCGAGGGTAGCGATACTCTGTACGGCGGTGAAAATAATGATGTCTTGTTTGGCGGTAGCGGCAACGATTTCCTCTACAGCACAAAAGGTAACGACATCTTGGTTGGTGTTGACTATACCGGTGCTAATCCCGGACGCGGCGAAGTCGATACGCTGATTGGCGCAGATGGTAGCGATACTTTCTTGCTGGGAAATGCCACAGAGTTCTACTACAACGACGGCATCGATAGCAGCACTGGCGCTGGCGACTACGCTTTGATTGTCGGCTACAACCCCAGTAACGATATTATCCAACTTCAAGGCGCTCCCAGCACCTACAGGATCGGCGCTTCTCCGGCTGGATTGCCCGAGGGTGCTGCTATTTTCAAGAAGACTGGGGCTGCTGACGAGTTAATCGCGATCGTCCAACCTGTTTCTGGCTTTGGCCTTGACAGCAGTTCTTTGCGCTTTGTTTAACGGTTGAGGGCGATCGATCGCCCGATCGATTGTCCAATAGCCCCGGCAGTTGAAACCGCGTCTACACAAACAAAGTCGGCGCAGGCCGACTGGTTCATCAAGGGGATCTATCCCCAACCCGGATTTGGTATTATACCAATTTCATAAAGTTATTCTACTACCGAAAGTTTTACTCCCCCCCTTTATAACTGTCTCTTATACGCATCTGACGCTGCCAA
>NZ_CAWPRX010000007.1:0-31076 GCF_963890365.1 Tychonema sp. LEGE 07196
CGCTAATCGTACTGTTAGTTAGATTAATGTCGCTGGCTATAAATCCGGTGACGCTTTCACTGAATGTTGCTGTGACTAAAAATGGTGCGTTTGTGGTTGTTGGGGATGTTGATGTTAGGGCGACTGTGGGTGCGGTAATATCGGCAGTGCGAGTTAGTTGAGTGGCTGCGGTATTGTTATTACCTGCTGTATCTGTGGCTGTGGCTGCGGGAATATCAACGGTGACATTACCAGTAGCAGTTGGTGTAACGGTGAAGGTATAAGTTGTGCCGCTACCCGTGAAACCGCTAATCGTACTGTTAGTTAGATTAATGTCGCTGGCTATAAATCCGGTGACGCTTTCACTGAATGTTGCTGTGACTAAAAATGGTGCGTTTGTGGTTGTTGGGGATGTTGATGTTAGGGCGACTGTTGGTACAACGGTGTCTACAATTATGGCTTTGCTATCTGCTAAAGATTGTCCCGTAGGAATCGTTAAAGTTGCATTATTGACCGCAGCATCTCTTAATGTTGCACCGACTGCTAAGGTGATCCCAGTTGAGTTGAGATCCGTGCTGTTTTGTCCTGCTGTTGGAGTATAAGTGCCCACAGCAGATGTGCCTGTGAAAGGTGCAATAGTAACAGTGCCGCCTGTGTCTAAGGCGACACTCATGTTACCGCCTGCTAAGGTAACTGCTTCGCTGAAGTTGACGGTGAGGTTGATGTTGCCAGAAGTGCCGTAACTGCCGTCGGCGGTGGTAGAGGTGACGCTGGTAACAGTTGGGACAATTCCATCTATTACTATTGCCTTATTCGCACCTAAAGAATTCGCCGCGCCGGGAGTGGGTAAGGTTAAGATCGCATCAGCAGTGGCAGCATTCTTAATAGTACCGCCGCTTAAAGATAAGGCAGTTGTGGAAAGATAGTCTAAGTCAGCGCTGTTATCGCCTGCTGCTACTGCGTACCGGAATGTCAAGGTGTTGCTACCTGTTCCTGAAAGATAACTGGCGACGGGTGTTGCACCTGCTAAACTTAGTTGCGGCGTACCCGTGACGTTGACTATTTCAGAAAATTGAACGGTGATATCGATGTTTGTGCCGATGCCGTAAGTGCCGTCTCCTGTAGCTGCGCTGACGCTGGTAATAGTGGAGACGGGGTTAACGGTGATGTTGGCGGTTTCGGTAACGCTGCTGAAAACGCTGGATGTGGTGTTATTGGTTTGGTCTGTGGTGTAGTTAGCGGTAGTGCCATTGGTTCCAACTATTCGATCCCAGGCGGCAAAGGTAATGGCGTTGGCGACAGTACCGCTGTAACCTGTATTGGGAACAAACCGGAGTTTTGTATTAGCATCACTAGCTAATAGTAAGGCGTTGGTGGCAGAAACGGCTGGGGCGTTTGTCCAGGTTGTGCCACTGTTGGTAGTGTATTGCCAAGTGCCGTTTGCGGTGTCTAAGGCGCTGATGGCGATGCCTTGGGATGCGCTGGCGTTGGGATCGGTGATTTTTGTGCCGCCGAGGTTGGCGATGATGGTGGAGATTAATGTGCCTGTACTGGCGCTGTCGTTTTGGTTTTGGGCGTTGAGGGTGGGTGTGCCGGAATTATCGAGGGCGGGGGAGTCGTTGACGAGGACGGTGACGGTGGTGGGGGTGGAGACGATGCCGTCAGTGGCGGTGTATTGAAAGGTGTCTAGGCCGTTGAAGTTGGCGTTGGGGGTGTAGAGGATGTTGCGCCCTTGGTCGATCGCGATCCGATCGACCTGGTTATTATTCGGATTTGGGTTGAAAGTGGCATCAGCGGCACCAGTTGTGGGGTTTAATTTGGCGATTCTGTTGCGGGTTTGCCCGCCGAGGGTGGTGAAAGCGCCTCCTACTATGAGGTTGCCACTGCTGTCAAAAGCGATCGCATTAATAGGACCATTCGTGTTTGGGTTGAAGGTGGCATCAGCAGCACCAGTTGTGGGGTCTAATTTGGCGATTCTGTTGCGGGCTTGTCCGCCGATGTTGGTGAAAAAGCCGCCCACTATGAGGTTGCCACTGCTGTCAACGGCGATCTCATAGATATAATTATCCGGATTTGGGTTGAAGGTGGCATCGGCGACACCAGTTATGGGGTTTAATTTGGCGATTCTGTTGCGGGAAAGTCCACCGATGGTGGTGAAATCGCCATGTACATAAGGGTTGCCACTGTTGTCAACGGCGACGGCCCAGACCCCACCATTCGGATTTGGGTTGAAGGTGGCATCGGTAGCACCAGTTGTGGGGTTTAATTTGGCGATATAGTTGCGGCTTTGTCCGCCGATACTGGTGAAAGTGCCGGCCACGATGGGGTTGCCACTACTGTCAAGGACGATCGCTTCGATATTACTATCAGCGTTCGGGTTGAAGGTGGGATCGGCAGCACCAGTTATGGGGTTTAATTTGGCGATTCTGTTGCGGGCTTGTCCTCCGATGTTGGTGAAAAAGCCACCCACTATGAGGTTGCCACTGCTGTCAAAGGCGATCGCATTGACACTACTATTCGCATTAGGGTTGAAGGTGGCATCTGTAGCACCAGTTGTGGGGTTTAATTTGACGATACAGTAGCGGGTTTGTCCGTTGATGGTGATGAAATTGCCACCCAAATAGGGGTTGCCACTACTGTCAATGGCAATCGCATTGACCGCGCTATCTGGATTCGGGTTGAAGATGGGATCTACTGTCCCATCGCTATTCAATCGAGCAACATAGTTGCGTGCAATGCCACCGATATTGGTGAAAAGGCCACTCACATAAATCCAGTGGTTAGTAATAGCTGTGCCGTTAGTAGGGGCGGTGACAATGCTTTGTACAGAGAGGCGTCCGCTTCCTGTGTCGTTGGCAAGTACGTCGATGCTAACTGCCGGGGAGTTGACGGGAATAGTTTTGTTGTCGGGGTTGGCGGTGGCCAGTATGTGGCTGTAAGCACTGAGGGTGTTGAGGTTAAATGCTACTGCTGTTTTGATCGGGCCTGTTTGTACTTCTAATTCCCAGTCTCCGCCTAATTCAGCGCTGCCGGTAGGGTTAGCTGAGGCGGCGATGTTGGCCTCAGTGATTTCACTCAATCGCTTGACGAAATTTTTGCCCGCTTCTCCTTTTGCTACTTCGCATCCATAGAGTAGGATATCTCCGTTTTCTGTTAGGGCATTTCCCCACTGTTTTAGCCGATCGCTGAAATTTTCTAGGTTATTCTGATTGAGTACGTCTGTACCGAGTTTTAAACTGCCTTCGCTGCCGTGAGAAAGGATATGTACGGCTTCAATATCTTTTTGAGCTGCTAAGGCGTTAGTAATTTGCTCAATACTGCTGCTTTTGTCATCTAAAATGACTATTTTGGCGTTAGCATCTGCGCCGTCTATCAGATTTTGATAATTCTGTACAGAGGAGTCAACGAAAATAACTTGCTTGTTCGCGGTTAATAAATTCATCATTCCTGAAATCCTTTTATCTATCGTTTACATCCAAGTTTCTGTGTCCCAAAATCACCCTTCCAAGGAGGACTTTAAGAGTGTTTCGGTTCCGCAAATTCACTTAAAAGGGGAGACTTAACAGTGTTTTGCTCCGTAAATCCACTTAAAAATGTTGATTTGGAAAGGATTATTTTCACTGTAAATCCACTGAAAAAGAGTGATTTTAAGAGAGATGGCACTGCTATTTGTTGGCTATATCTAAAATGATAAGCCATCACGTTACTCAAATAAATCGGGATGTAAAATTGTTATAGCATTTCTCATTTGAGTGAAGTACAGATGTCCAGTAGGGACAGGGCTTGGCCTAAGTCCCTACAGCCGTCTGCTGTATTTCATCCGATTGAGAAGTGTTATATATCGTTCCGCTGGATCATTAAATAAATAACAATTAACACAGAACACTCGTTTTCTTCGCTCATGGCTTCTAATATTCGATCGACTTGCGCCCCCACTGGGCTAGTCATAGAAGCGTGAAAACCGTACCATTATATCGTACAGTCGGAAAGCTAGAGATCGCTCACTTAATTACTCGGGAATTTTTACCGCAGATGTCGGCGGATATACGCAGATGGATGCGGATGAGTGTTGATTTGGATTTAAGGGCGATCGCCCTTTGTCTCAATTTCCAGAAATATGCAGCAAATTGGTGATATTTATTTGCGAAAACGTCCCCGAATGCGATCGACAAACACATCAACTTCCGGCAACTTCATCTGATTCACAAAAATGGCAAAAACTCCCAACCCGGAGAAACTTGCCACACTCAACTGCACCAATTGAACTACCAAACCTTCAGTACCCAAAACTCTTTGACAGCCTTGCAAAGTAGCCAAGGCCGCGAAAGCAGTTAGAGAACTGCCAGAAGCTAACCCCAGAAAAGGCAAACTCCACTTCCGCCAAGGCAAGCCGCCCAGCTTTTTATCTAATAAGTACAAAAGCATCAGCATCGAAACAAGATTCACTCCCACCGTCGCCAAAACTAATCCGGGCGCGCCGAAAGCTCCTACCAACAAATAATCCAACAAACCATTCAAAAAGATATTGATAATACTAATCCGAAAAGGCGTTTCTCCATCTCCCAAAGCGTAAAATACCCGTACCAAAACGTCGCGTCCCAAATACACAAACATCCCAATACTGTAAGCCATCAACAAGGGCGTGACAAACTGCGATGCTGACTGATTAAAAGCATAACGTTCGTAAACAACGCGGACTATCGGCCCGGCAAGTGTTACCATTAAAGCGCTCAGCGGCAGCATCGTCAGCCCAGTCAAAACTAAAGCTTGACGAATTCTATCTTTTAATTCTGGCCAGTCTTTGGGTTCGGCAAGGCGAGAAAAGATTGGCAAAAATGGTACTAAAATTACATTAGAAATGATGCCTAAAGGAGTCATGACCAACAAGCCGCTGTAACCCATCGCAGATGCAGCTTGAGGGATGTAGGATGCAAAAAATAGGTCAGTATAGACATTAATTTGCAGCATTCCCGATGACAAGGTAGCAGGAACCATCACCTTAACTACTTCTTGTACTCCGGGACGTTTAAAATTGAACCGCAAACGCAATTTTCCCAATCCCGCGCGCGACTGCGCCACCAGTTGCACCAACCACTGCAAAACTGCTCCCGCTAAAGTTCCCCAAGCTAACACTAAACCGCCCATTAGTGCGTACCCAGGCTGAGTAATTTTTTCTCCGAGTTGCAGGGCGAGAATCGCCAAACCGCCGACAAGTGCAACACTAGAAAATAAAGGACTAATCGAAGGCAACCAGTACATATCGGCGGCGTTGAGAGTGCCGAAACCAATACCGATTAAGCCTGAAAGTAATGCCATCGGTGCCATGATCCGAAATTGTTGGACAGCAATTGCTTTGATTGCTAAGCCTTCTGCTGTTCTATTTAATCCCGGTGCTACCAAATCGATCGCCTGATCTGCAAAAATAATTAAAGCGACTGTTACTAACAAAAGTATGCCGCCGACTAAGGTGGTGATAGTCTCGACTAAGGGTGCAGCTTCTTTTTTGTCGCGGCGGGCTAAAACGCTGACTATGGCGCTGTGAAAAGGCCCGTTGATGCCTCCGAGTAAAATAAATAAGAAACCGGGTATGACGTAGGCGTAGTTGTAGGCATCGACGGCGACACCGACTCCAAAGGCTGCGGCGATCGCAATTTGGCGCACCAACCCGAAGACTTTGCTAATCAGAGTGGCGACTGCGACAATGCCGGCAATCCCCGCCAGGGAACGAGAGGGCTTCTGCGGTTCAGACACAAATAGTTACAAATGCTAGTGATAAAAGGCTTCACTAAGTTTAATAGCAAATCTGGAAAATCATAACATGAATTCAGAAAATTTCTATTCGGCATTACCTTTACTGGACAATTTTCTCAAGATTACCGATCTGGGTAATTTTGTTGACGTACCTGATGATTGGTACATTGTTGTCACAGATATTCGCGGTTCTACCAAAGCGATTGAAGCTGGAAAATACAAAGAAGTTAACTTATTGGGAGCTTGTTCGATCGCTGCTGTTTTGAATGTAGCGGGCAAAATAGAAATTCCCTTTATCTTTGGTGGCGACGGCGCTTCTCTGTTAATGGGGCCATCGCTTTTACCCGCTGCTAAGATTGCTTTGCTTGCCACTCAACAAATGGCTAAGACTGAATTTGACATGGATTTGCGAGTTGGGGCTGTGCCGGTTAAAGTTGTGGTAGCAGCTAATTACCCGGTTAAAATAGCTAAGTTTAAAGTTTCCGAAAATTACAGCCAAGCTGTTTTTATCGGGGGCGGCTTAACCCGTGCTACTGAACTGATTAAAGACCCTGCTGCTGGTAATATTTACAGTATTAAAAATCCGGGCGTTTCAGAAAAAGCCGATTTTTCAGGATTGGAGTGCCGGTGGCAGGATATTCCCAGCAAGTACGGGGAAATAGTAACGCTGCTGGTAATGGTGCGAGAAGATTTTGGTCAGCAGAGCCATCAATTTTATAGAAAAGTTATCAAAAAAATTGAATACATTTACGGCAAGGAAAATTCTTTCAATCCTATCGATAGGGAAAATCTTAAATTGACATTGAATAGCGCAAAGCTGATTAAAGAAACTCAAGTTAGGGCGAGCAGTGATAGTTGGTTAGACCGCCAGATGTATTTATCAAAAATACAGTTAGAGACGGCGGTTGGTTCGCTGCTAATGAATTTGAAAGTTAAGACAGAAGAGTTAGACTGGGGAGTTTATAAAGATATTGCGATCGCAGCTACGGATTACCGCAAATTTGATGATATGTTGAGAATGGTAATTTCGGGCAATGAGTGGCGGCGAAAAAAATTGACGCGGTACTTGGAAAGGAATTACCGAGAAGGCAAGCTGGTTTACGGTTTGCACGTTGCTGACAGAGCGTTGATGACTTGTTTAGTGTTTGAACGCAACGGCCACCAAGTACATTTTATAGACGGTGCTGATGGAGGTTATACTTTAGCTGCAAAGGATATGAAACAAAGAATGCAGAACTAAAGTCTTTACTACAAATCTTTTATGCTATGATATTTCAATCTAAAATCTCAAATCTAAAATCGCATGACTGTGCTGAAACTTTATCACAATCCCCTCTCTACTAACTCTCGCCGCGTCTGGATTGCTTTGCTGGAAAAAGAAATTGAATTTGAATTAGTGCCGCTCAAATTAAACGGCGATCAATTTCAACCGGATTTTTTGGCAATTAGTCCTTTTCACCACGTCCCTGTTTTAGCTGATGGCGATTTTCATTTAATAGAAACTCTGGCAATTCTTGATTATCTGGAAGCTAAGTATCCCGCGCCCGCACTGTTGCCGCCGGATGCTAAGGATTTGGCGATCGCCCGCATGATACAAATGGTCACAGTCAACGAATTGACACCGGCAATGAGTCCCTTTGTACGCCAGACTTTCGGCGGCGCAGGCGACGAGGAAAAACTAGAAAAAGGTCGCCAGCAAGTGGCGGCGGTACTGAGGTTTTTTGAGGATTTGTTGGGCGATAAACCTTTTTTTGGCAACAGCAGCACGATTACCCTCGCAGATGTTGTGGCGGGTGTTTCCGTGCCTTGGCTGCCCGAACTAGGCGTGTCTTTGGACAATTACCCCAAATTGCAAGCTTGGTCGGAACGCTTAAATTCCCGCCCTTCTTGGCAGCAAACGCAAGCCAGTCCCGAACTTGTGGAAGCTTTTAAAGCGCAGATGAAACAGTTAATGAAACCTCAGCAAGGTTAGTTTTTGCAGAGATTTATTGCCTAAAATTTTGATTGATAATGCAGCCGCAAATGCGAGGCGGATAAACACAGATTGAGGCAGATGCAATTCAAGATAAGTTTCATTTGTTGTGGCAGGTTTAATGGTCGATGATATCGTTTTCGGTAGCATCGGAATGATTTAACCACAGAGAACACAGAGTACGCAGAGGGAGAGAATATATATCTGAATCATTCCGCTGTTACCGGATTTGATATGACTAATGACTAATGACTAATGACCAATGACCAATGACCAATGACTAATGACTAATGACTAACTTAATTTACAAATATCCTCCTCTTTTACCAGGCAGTTTAATCAAGCGGTACAAGCGTTTTTTTGCCGAAATTGAATTAGATTCGGGAGAAATTATCACCGCGCACTGTCCGAATACTGGCCCGATGACTGGTGTTTTGATTCCGGGTAATCCTGTCCTAGTATCTGCCAGCGACAATCCCAAACGCAAGTTAGCTTATACTTGGGAATTAATTAAACTTTGCGATACTGTGCCTGTTTGGGTGGGAGTTAATACTGGGCTGCCAAATCGAGCGATTAAATTAGCTTTGGAGTTGCGCTTGTTTCCTGAGTTGGGCAATTACAGTTTAATTCAGCCGGAGGTTGTTTACGGTATCGATAAAAAAAGTCGTGTTGATTTTTGGCTGACTGGTGGAGAAAAACAGATTTTTCTGGAAGTTAAAAATACAACTTGGGTCAAAGATACATTAGCTTTATTTCCTGATACAGTGACGGAGAGGGGACAGAAACATTTGAGAGAGTTGATCGATGTGGTGCGGCAGGGTTCGAGGGCTGTAATGCTGTATTTTATTAATCGCGGAGATTGTACTGATTTTGCTCCCGGAGATAGTGCCGATCGCCTTTACGGACAATTGTTCAGACAGGCTGTGGCTGAAGGTGTGGAAGTTTTGCCTTGCCGCTTTGATGTGACCCCCGAAGGTGTGCGCTATTTGGGTTTAGCAAAAATGGATTTACTAACCGCTAACGAAAACTGAAGTGCTGGATAGACTGCTGGTTTACAGCACAAAACGAGAATTCTAATCGGCCACCGTCTCCGAGTTATATCGTATCCGGTTGCATCGGAATGATCTTAACAGTCAACAGTCAACAGTTAACAGTCAACAGTTAACAGTTAACAATTAACATCATGTATGAGTGCAACCGGAATTGATCTTGTGGAGGAACACTGGGATTTTTGTATTGATAAATTACTGATTTAGGGAAATTTGCAGAGACAGTGTAGTGCTGATTTTGCACGAAGTTATTATGACTTTAAAAAAAATCTAACTGCCGCTATAGTTGGTAGCAAATAGGGAAATTGATTCTTCTTTTAATGTTTACTTAATAAATTACCTGTCAGTATCAGGCGATGTTTCGTACAATACAGTTATGTAGCATCTTACCAAAAAGAGCGATCGAACTATGGGAATGACCCTGACCGAAAAAATCTTAGCCAAAGCATCAGGCCGCACCAAAGTAGAGCCCGGAGAAAACATTTGGGTAGAAACAGACGTGTTGATGACCCACGATGTCTGCGGGCCGGGCACCATCGGCGTTTTCAAACGGGAATTCGGCGAAAATGCTAAAGTCTGGAATCCAGACAAAATCGTCCTAATTCCCGACCACTACATTTTCACCAACGACGAACGCGCTAACCGCAACGTCGATATTCTCCGCGATTTTGCCGCAGAACAAGGGATAAAATACTTTTACGACATCACGGATCGATCGGACTTTAAAGCAAATCCCGACTACAAAGGAGTTTGCCACATCGCCCTCGCCCAAGAAGGGCACACGCGGCCAGGCGAAGTGCTCTTCGGCACAGATTCCCACACCTGCAATGCCGGCGCTTTCGGACAATTTGCCACGGGTATCGGCAATACGGACGCGGCATTTATCATGGGAACCGGCAAATTGTTGATTAAAGTGCCGGCGACGATGCGCTTTGTACTCAACGGCGAATTGCCCGATTATTTGTTAGCAAAAGATTTGATTTTGCAAATTATTGGCGATATCAGCGTGGCCGGGGCTAACTACCGGACAATGGAATTTGCCGGCGATACAGTCGAACGTTTGACGATGGAAGAACGGATGACGCTGTGCAATATGGTGATTGAAGCTGGCGGCAAAAACGGCACGGTGGCTGCGGACAAAACCACGTTTGATTACGTTAATCCCCGGACTAATGTGCCCTTTGAGGCATTTTACACCGATGCTGATGCTAGTTTTTATAGCGATCGCACCTACGATGTCAGCAAATTAGAACCAGTCGTCGCCAAACCCCACTCCCCCGACAACCGCGAATTGGCCCGCAACTGTCGCGATGTCAAGATCGATCGAGTTTACATCGGTTCCTGCACCGGCGGCAAAACCTCCGACTTTTTGAATGCAGCCCGCATTCTCAAAGGAAATCAAGTCAAAGTTCCGACGTATTTAGTACCGGCAACTCAGAAAGTTTACGAAGATTTGTTTGTCACCAAATACGACGGTCAAACCCTGTCGGAAATCTTCTTAGCAGCCGGCTGCATCGAACCCGCAGCGCCTTCTTGCGCCGCTTGTTTGGGTGGCCCGAAAGACACATTTGGGCGGATGAACGAACCCGAAATTTGCGTGTCTACAACTAACCGCAATTTCCCCGGCCGCATGGGGAATAAAGAAGCGCAAGTTTATCTAGCTTCGCCTTACACGGCGGCGGCTTCGGCGCTGACTGGACACGTCACAGATCCGCGCGAATTCCTGCGTTAGAAAGTAGTTGATGAAAGGTGTGCCGCCACTCTAGAAAGTTGTTGTGGCACACCCTACGGGATGAATGTCAGCCATTTAGCGCGGATGTTTTATAGCCTTTCAAGCTCTCCTATGAGCTACTATCCAGCATAGGCTTCCGTGGGCATACCTCACCATGCTTGATAACCGCTATAGCTGAAAGTGCGATCGGCTTTCACAGCAACAAGCAGTAAAATTGCGATCGCCAAGTTAGCCAAAAACCCAAATTAATTATTTTGCAATAAATTACTAATAGCTTGCCCAATCTATACAAAAAATAGGCTGACTATTGAGAATTTAATCCCACAATCATATAAAAATTAGTTAAGTATTTGTGATTGATTCGCACAATTTATACAAAAAAATCGCTAATGCTTGACATTTTTTTTACAAAACAGTAAGCTCAGAGCTGATTTGTTGAATTCAAATTCCACAATTTCAGTTGAGCCAATACAGGTTCTAGAAATGAAAGTTACACATTCTTGTAGGGTTTTCCTTGGTATTGTAGTGCTGGCAGGAAAAATGTAACTCCAATTTTGAGAATGTCAGATGATAACAGGGTGCATAATTAACCTATCAAAAATAGAGAGTGTGAGCATGGACCAAAAAATAAAAATAGGAGTTGCTGAAGCCTTCGGTACTTTTGTGCTGGTAGTAGGTGGATGCGGTAGTGCAGTTTTAGCCGGAGACAAAATCGGCTTTTTGGGAGTGGCGATCGCCTTTGGCTTGTCCCTCTTAGTTATGGTTTATACGATCGGGCCGATCTCTGGATGCCACATCAATCCAGCGGTAAGCATCGGTTTAGTAGTTGCTAAACTGATCGATGCTGTTTTGCTTCCTTATTATATAGGAGGTCAGATTTTAGGCGGAATTTTAGGCGGTCTTGTTTTGTATCTGATAGCATCAGGAAAACCAGGTTTTGATGCGGCTGCTTCGGGATTTGCTTCCAACGGTTTTGGAGAACATTCTCCCACAGGTTACGGGCTTTTAGCAGCAGCTTTGACGGAAATTGTACTGACGGCTTTTCTGTTATTTACCATCATGGGTACTACCGATCCCCATTATCCCGTGGGTTTGGGCGGAATTCCCATCGGCTTGGTGCTGGTGTTGATTCACTTAGTCGGAATTCCCGTAACTAATACATCAGTTAACCCCGCTAGAAGTATCGGTGTGGCTATCTTTCAAGGCACCTGGGCAATCCAACAGTTGTGGGCGTTTATTATATTCCCCATCATTGGTGGAATTATCGGGGTATTCGCTTATAATTTAATTAGAAACACGAGGGAAGAAGTTTGATCGATAATTAGAAATAGACTGAGTTTCTTAACGTTTTTCTGGTGCAGGATTTATCATAAAATTTAAGAAACTCGGTTTGTCGATCGCCCAACTCGATAGAATTACAAATATTTGGTAAATAATAGCGATGATTGCGATCGTGATGGGAGTCTCCGGTTCGGGAAAAACTACTGTTGGCAAGTTGCTGGCGCAATCTCTCAATTGGGATTTCAGCGATGCCGACGATTTTCACCCGCCAGCAAACATCGAAAAAATGAGTTTGGGCATTCCTTTAGAAGATGCCGATCGCATTCCGTGGCTTTTGCACTTGCAAGCTACAATCGACAGGTGGCTGTTGGAAAATAAAAATGTCGTGTTAGCTTGTTCTGCCCTCAAAGCATCTTACCGCGAAATGCTCTGCCGAGACCAGCAACAAATGAAAATAGTTTATCTCAAAGCTTCTTTTCAGCTATTAGCATCCCGGTTAAAAACTCGCGAAAATCACTACATGAAAGTAGACTTGTTGTCAAGTCAGTGCGCTACTCTCGAAGAACCAGAAACTGCAATTATTATAGATGCTTCGCAGCCGCTAGAGGTAATGGTGCGCCAGATTAAAAATCATCTAGTTGGCAGTTAATTTCCTACAAAGAACAGGTTCGATCCTTCGGACTTTAGTCCGCATAAAGAAAGACTAAAGTCCGAAGGATCGAACCTATTAATATTTGGCGGGATGTTTTTTGTACAAATACAAGAAAGCTTCTACTTCAGCGGCGGTTGGTTGAGCTGCAATTGCTCCCGGCTTCATCGCTGTCATCGCACCAACCGCGCTTGCATAGGTGACAATTTGTTTTGCTATTTCTGAATCTGCCAAATTCTTAATTCCCTGCTTGCACAACTGTTGCACAAAACCAGCGACAAATCCGTCACCCGCACCTGTTGTATCCTCAACATCTACTGCAAAGGCGGGGATTTTTCCTTCATTTTCCGACAAACAATAGGAGCAACCTTTATCGCCCGCTGTCACCAAAACGCCTTCTACAGAATCGAGGCGGTAGGTAATAGCTCCAGCATCGGTAGTTGCAAACAACCATTCGGCTTCTTCGTCAGATAATTTGAGAAAATCAACTTTTTTTAATAGTTTTCTAATGCGCGCTTTTGCTTCGTCGGGATTTTGCCAAAACACCGGACGCCAATTGACGTCAAGTATAATTTTAACGTCGTAACGTTCTGCTAGTTCGATCGCTCTTGCGATCGCCTTTCGACTTTCAGGATAAGCTAATTCTAAAGTGCCTAATACTAAAAAATCGGCATTTTCAAACAGCACATCGGGTATTTGGGCGGCCAGGAGGCGGGTGTCGGCAAAATCCGCAGTATCCAATTTACCAAAACCGGCAAAAGATCGATCGCCCGCTTCATTTCGCAACACATAAACTTGCCGCGTCGGCGCACTCGGATGCCGCTGCACTCCAGCGGTATCAACCCCTACTTCTTGCAATACCTGCACCAGGGAATTCCCCAACTCATCCCCACCCACAGCACCGATAAATCCCGCCGCCGTCCCCAATTTAACCAAAGCACAGGCCACATTAGCAGGAGCACCGCCGGGATATGCCGTCCAAGATTCTACCTCTTCGAGAGATGCTCCTAGTTTGTCTGCTAAACAATCAAATAAAATTTCACCCAGACACAAAACGCGAGGATAAGTCATATTTATTTTTGATTTTTGATTTTTGATGTCACAGCAGCAGACAACTCAATAATTATTTTTAGCCCATCCGATAAAAAATGTCAGCTATTGTTTTAATCGCTGCTCCCTATAATATCAGACTTGCTGATACGGGCAGTTACACGCTCAACGCACAAGTGCAGTGCGGGGGTATCAGCAGTTTTACGTACCAACATTCCCGGGTTTTTGGGCCCGGATTTCAGGTGCATTCAGGTAAAGCTAGCATCCGCCACCCCGCGCGCCTGCTGCTGGTGCGTCTTGCAGTGTCGCGCCTTCTTTTCCACGACGCCGCGATTATGCAAGCGAGTTGGTGCTTGCACTGCTAAAAAGCAGCCGCAGCAGATTTAATTTTCTCTTCATACTCGATCGCTCATCCTCTAGAATTGTATATAGGTAAATATGCACACATAGGAAAAATTTATGAACGGGAGCGTCTCCAGCACCCCTGTCACCCTTTCGGACAGAGAATTGCAAGTGGTAGAGTTAGTAGCGGCGGGATTGACCAATGAAAAAATCGCTGAAAAGTTAGAAATTAGCAAGCGTACTGTTGACAACCACATTAGCAATATCTTGAACAAGACTCGCGCTGACAATCGAGTTACACTGGTACGCTGGGCCTTGCAGTGGGGGAAGGTATGTATGGACAATATTAACTGCTGCCCTCTACCAGGGCCGATCGATAAAGAAGTATCTTAAATAGGGATTTTGGTTTGGGACAGGCAAAGTAATGATGCAAACGGCACAAGAAAAACAACTCCGCTATCAAATTCAATCGCCGGGATTGCCGCTGACGGTATATCGCGAAGTAGCAGCCCATTTGCGTCAAGTTGAAGGCGTGGAAATCGGTTTGATTCCGCAGCAGTCGCAGCGGTTTAATTACAGCGACAGCCAAATTGGAGGTTTGTGGATACAGTATCCTGAAGGCTTCGATTTGGTCGATCGCCAGCGGGTCGATCGCATTTTGGCTTATTATGGCGATCGTTACGGAGCTTGGGAATTATTAAGTCATTAGTTATTGGGAATTGTTGACTGTTGACTGTTAACTGTTGACTGTTGAGTGTTGACTGTTAACTGTTAACTGTTAACTGTTGACTAACCACTAATAACTAATAACTAATAACTAATAACTAATAACAACTAACAACTGCCAACTGAAAACTGACTAAAAAAATGAGTGCAATTAAAACTTTACCGGGAACGCGGGATATTTTGCCCGCAGAAATTCAATATTGGCAAAACATAGAAGCAGTCGCTAGAACAATATTGCAAAAAGCAGCTTATCGAGAAATTCGCACGCCTATTTTTGAACAAACATCTTTATTTGAACGCGGCATCGGCGAAGCTACCGATGTTGTTGGCAAGGAAATGTACACTTTTAAAGATAAGGGCGATCGATCGACTACTTTGCGCCCGGAAGGCACCGCCGGAGTAGTGCGCTCTTTTATTCAAAACAGTTTGTACGCCGCCGGAGACGTGCAGCGTCTGTGGTATACGGGGCCGATGTTTCGCTACGAACGCGCCCAAGAAGGCAGACAGCGGCAATTCAATCAAATTGGCGTGGAAGTGTTGGGGAGTGCGAATCCACGGGCGGATGTGGAGGTAATTGCGATCGCCTGCGACATCCTGCAAGCGATCGGTTTAACCAATTTGCGCCTCGATATCAATTCAGTCGGAAACAAGCAAGACAGACAAAATTATCGCCAAGCATTGATCGATTATTTTACACCGTACAAAGAGGAATTAGACGCGGATTCCCAAGACCGTTTGACTCGCAATCCGCTGCGGATTTTGGACAGCAAAAATCAGCGCACTCAAGAAATTGTTAAGGGCGCGCCGAGTATTTTGGAATATTTGGGTGACGAATCGCGAGATCACTTCGATCGAGTGCAGCAAATGCTCACAAACTTAGGAATTAGCTATCAATTAAATCCCCGATTGGTGCGCGGTTTAGATTACTATACCTACACCGCCTTTGAAATTATCTCCGACGATTTGGGAGCGCAAGCAACAGTTTGCGGTGGCGGCCGCTACGACGGTTTAGTCAAGGAATTGGGCGGCCCAGATACGGCGGCAGTCGGTTGGGCAATGGGAATCGAAAGGTTGATTATCCTGCTGCAAAAGTTGCAACCTTTGCCCGCGCCGAAGTTAGATTTCTATTTGGTATCCAGGGGCGATAAAGCCGAACAGCAATCAATCTTGTTAGCTCAAAAATTGCGGGCTGCTGGGTTTAGTGTCGAGATAGATTTGAGCGGCAGTGCGTTCGGAAAACAGTTTAAAAGAGCCGATCGCAGCGGTGCTGTTGGGTGTTTGGTTTTGGGTGATGCGGAAGCTGAAAGTGAGACTGTACAATTGAAGTGGTTGGCGAGTGGCGAACAAAGTGCGATCGCCCAATCGGAACTGCTAGCAATGACCAGCGAATTACAGCAGAAGATTAAAAACCCTTAGAACTCTCGGTTTTAGCGAGTCTAGATCCCCCTAAATCCCCCTTAAGAAGGGGAGTAGGGGTTGACTTTGACAGCACTCTAGTTCCCCTGATTGACAAGGGCTTTGACGGCACTTCTTGTCCCCCCCTTATTAAGGGGGGCTAGGGGGGATCTAGACTTCGATACAAACAAAAGAAACGATCGGTTTCCTCGTTACCAGGCTTAGCCTGGTAACGCAGATTCAGAGGCTCTGCCTCGTCATTAAGCCATTAACATGAATCCCAAAAACCAAGAGATATAATTTAATTATTAAAACCACTAACCTCTGATAAACTATGTCTGTAGCAACTAAAAACCCAGAAACAAAAGTCAAAATCACCTGGCCGCTACTCCCAGAAGATTTTCAACTACCAGATGACCCCGTGGAAGACGAAAGCCAACCATTGTTAGCCTCCGCTTTGCGCCAACCGCTAACAGCATTTCCTGAATTAATGCAGGATGCCTTAATAGTTTCCAACTTTGCCTTGTGTGCCGGCATAAGTTTCCCAGGTTCAAGCAGCGACGAACAGCGTATTATTTGCAAAGCACCAGATTGGATGTACGTGAAACCCGTCAATCCAAAAAATGTCTCGCAAGTCCGCCGCAGTTACACACCGCACACCGAAGGAACCATCCCCCAAATCGTGATGGAATTCCTCTCAGAAACCTACGGGGAAGAATACTCTGTTGAGTTTACCTCGCGGGTGGGAAAGTGGTATTTTTACGAGCAAGTAATCAGAGTCCCTAGATACGTCATTTTTCGAGCAACTACCGCTCATTTAGAAGTTTACGCTTTAGAATCAGAGCGTTACAACTTGCAAAAAACCGATGAAAACGGACGTTATTGGATACCGGGATTAGATTTGTTTTTAGGAGTTTGGGAAGGTAGCCACGAAGGGAGAACAGGCTGTTGGCTGAGGTGGTGGAATGCAGAAGGCAAGTTATTGCTGTGGTCGGAGGAAAGAGCCGATCGCGAAAAACTCCGCGCCCAAAGATTGGCCGAAAAATTGCGTCAAGCCGGGATTGAGTTAGATGACGAAGAGTGAAATATCAATTGATGAGTCGAATTCGATCGTGTTGTGGTACGATCGCACTCTTGTAGTGCGGGCATCCCGCCCGCCCTTGGCTAACTTTACACTCCTATGTTAATCGAACGTCTCCAGCCGATCGCCTGGACAACAAAACCGCAACTCATATCCTTATTTTCTGGTTGCGGCGGCATGGATTTGCCATTCCACCAAGCCGGATTTGAGGTAGTTTGGGCGATCGACTCCAATCAATACGCCTGCAAAACATTCAGCCGAAACATCGCCGATGTCATCATCAACGACAGCATAGAAAATATAGACATTGCACAAGTTCCCGAAGCTGAAATATGTATAGGAGGGTTCCCCTGTCAAGATTTCTCCCTAATTTGGAAGCGCCCCGGCCTGGAAGGAACCAGAGGCAATTTATACACATATTTTCTAGATTTTGTCAACAAGAAAAAGCCCAAAGCTTTTGTCGCAGAAAATGTCAAAGGTTTATTAAGCGCCAATAATTATCAAGCAATCAAACAAATAATTTCCGACTTTGAAAGTATCGCACCAGGTTACTTAGTTAAACCTAAACTTTACAACTTTGCCGATTACGGAGTTCCGCAATTTCGGCAAAGAGTGTTATTAGTTGGCATTCGGATGGATACAGGATTTAACTTTGTGCATCCTCAGCCAAAATACGGTATAAATCGCAAAAATCCTTATCGAACTGCGGGCGAAGCACTCAAAAATGTAGAAACTGTTATTGACAATAACAAACATCATAAAATTCATACCCGAACCGTTGAAATTTTAAATCGAATTAAACCGGGAGGCAATTTTTCGGATATTCCCAAGGACAGTCCCTACTATGTCAAAGGCATGATCAGTCACGTTTATCGGCGAATTCATCCCGATAAACCATCATCGACAATTATTGCTGGTGGCGGTGGCGGAACTTGGGGTTATCATTATTTAGAACCCCGTTCTTTGACAAATCGCGAAAGAGCAAGATTGCAAACATTTCCCGATAATTTTGTTTTTGAAGGTTCTACTACTGAAGTGCGGCGACAGATTGGGAATGCAGTGCCGCCGCAGGGAATTGCTGCTGTAGTCGAGTCTTTAATTCCACTATTTAAGGGGGATTATCCGCAAGTTGATTTATATGAAATGAGTCAAAAGTTGCAGGGGATGTCTATTCAAGAACGCTTAAAATCGGCTGAATTAGAACTTAGTGAAAACATTTTACAATTAACCAGTAGTTTATAGTATAGTAAGTAAAATTTTATTCATTAACAGTCCTGGACGCATAAATACCAAAGAAACCGGGTTTTTCACCAGTGTCAAAGCCTCTAAAGCAGTAGTTTCGTAAAAAACCCGGTTTCTGGGCCCATGCAAGTCCTACACAATATATCAGGAGCCAAAGTAAATGATACAGTTTGTCAAAGGCTATTACACCGATTTTAAGTTGCCCAGCAACTCAACTATTCCCGATCGATTACAGCAAACACTTCGCACGGTTTGGGACAGAAAATATGACGATTTATACGAACGAGGCGGAAACAGCGATGTAGAAGAAGCTTTTGTAGAAGTAATGACAGCATTTGGAATGCCTAATGATGCAATATCCCATCAGCGATATGTCTACATGGCTTATGGAATAGCATTGGCAGCTAAACCGACTATTAAACATTACTTTCCTGAAGAAAACAAGACTGATATCATTCAAGGAATTGTATCTTGTTGGCTAAAAGATGGCGGTGAAATTCCAGAAACTTGGGCTGATACCTTGTTTCCTCATATCAACAAAATTGGAAAATATCAAGCTACTGACGAAGCTTATAATATTTTCTACGGCTTGCTGCAAACACTCAACACGAAAATAGCTTATAATGCCATCTTGGATATTTTGTATGATGCCATTACGGGAGATGCTATTTCTGGTTTTGCTGCGGCCGGGCGAGATATGTTTAATTGGTGGTTGATAGAAGTAATTCCTGCTGCATACTGTTTAAAGCTGCCATCTACTTTGTATTCGGGGAAATGGGAATTTCCGCCGCTGAGTAAGTGCGCGGAATTGAGTGGCGTAAATCAAGCAAATAACTAATCAGGCACCATCAAACCCTTCAAAATTCTCCCCTTTTCCTCCTCCCTCAAGCCCTTAGACTGCACCAAAACCCCAAATCCTCCCAAACCCATCGGATCGATCGCTCTATGCAAAGCCTCCCTGCGCCGCAACAGCGTTGCCACATCCAATACAGTTGTTGATAGAGAAGCAATACGATCGCCCAAACCCAACGCCATCAAAAACAAAGCCTGCTGAGTAAACCCTACCACATCCAAACCGCACAATTCACCCTGCCTTTCCAGCGCCGTAAAATTAACATGAGCCGTTAAATCCTGCCGCCCCACATTAATATAAGGATTGCTGTGATATCGGTGGCGGTAATAACACTGTAGCGTCCCCTCCCTGCGCCTCGGATTGTAATAGCGGTGTGCCGGATGGCCGTAATCAATAGTTAACAAATATCCCCGCTGCAATTTTTCGGCAACTGTTTTTATCCAGTCTAAAGCTGCTAAATTGACTTCGCTGCGATAACCATCTGCATAGACAGTCGCTGACAAATCTATTTCCAATAAATCAAAATATTCGGCAATTTTAGAATTAGAAATTTCGTCGCATACTTCAATAAACTTGCTTTCCGATTCTTTGTTTTGTTCTTCGGCTGTGCCAACGTAAATCTCCCTTATTTTCCCTTTTTCTACAATAAACTGATGCACAGGGAAAGCATCCACTAACTCGTTAGAAAAGAAACAACCGACGATAGAGTTATTAGCTATTTCATCCCAATTGCACCATTTGATATTTTTTAATTTGGCTAAATTTTGCTGCTGTTCCGCTTGCAGGATAGGGGAAATTTCAACAATAATGTATTCTAAAACTTTAAATAAATCGGGATATTGCCGTTGCAGGTATTGCAGCAAATGTACGGCAAATGTTCCCAGCCCTGCGCCCATTTCTACGATAGTAAAAGGATGAGGTTTGCCGAGAATTTCCCACATTTCCATAAATTGCTCGCCCAAAACTTCGGCAAAATCAGCACCCCAGTGAGGCGAGGTGATAAAATCGCCTTGTTTGCCGATCGGCGGGCGATCGCCATTATAATAACCATACTGCGGGTGATATAGTACCAAATCCATATATTCGGCAAACGTAATGCGCTGCTGCGGAGTCGCTGCAATTCTTTCGCAGATTAAATCGCAGAGTTCGGGGTTGCTGTCATTGATATCTGATTGCTGGGATGTCATAGTTTATGGAATCAAAGTTGATGTTAATTTGTTTATGAAATAAAGATTTTTTTTAACCGCAGAGGGCGCAGAGGAAGAGAAAAGAGAGCCATATCGATCTTCATATCTGTTCTTTAAATTTTATTATATCATTTTGCTGCCGATCGCAAACTTGAGATTTGACATGGCAAATTTTCGATCGCTGTGATAAGCTAGCCTTAGATTTTAAATATAATGCTTCTTTATGATACCACCAGAATCTTGTTTAGAAGAGTTCAAAAAATCGAGCCACTTATTACCAGATTATGTAGTCATATTTAATTTAGCAGATACAAAAAGACGCGGTATTTACTTAGGTCACAGAGGCGTAGACAAGGATATAATCGCCTTTGATAATTTGTTAAAAAGTTGTATTTCTTCACAAAGATGCAAAAGAGTTCACTGGGATATATGGATCGGTTGTCTTGCTGAACGGCAACTCAATAACATTCCAGGTTTGATAGGGAATTACGCACAAGAAGTTCCTATATTTGCAGGGTGGGAATGCAGGGCGATCGACCCCAACGGAAATCGAATATTTATTGAAGAAAAAAGAAATGTTTTAATCAGTCGCGCTGTCCGCTGCGGCTATTTGTGGGTAGAAAATGCTAATGAATTAATTATCAAAGTCAATGAATTAGTCGAGCGAGTACATCGTTTACCTGTCAATACATTTACTTCCCTAGAGTCAGAGGTAGCTGTTACTTTACCCAGATGGCGGTGTGTCCCCGCTGAAATTTTATCTTTAACTGAGTATTGTCCGTACTGCAAAGGCACAAACTTTGACTGGTCAGGAGGAGCTGATGATTGTTCTGAGGGTATTTGTACGCAGTGCGGAACCGAGGTAGATTTTCGTTACTGTTAATCTATACACTCCCAGACTCATGGGTAGTCAGAAACCGGGTTTTTACGAAAATTTTTCGTTGTAGCCGACAGTTGAAGTGAAAAACCCGGTTTCTTTGGTATTATGCGCCCAGGACTGTATATGATTCAAAAAAGTAGCGATCGCACTTTTTAGCAAACAGCCAAAAAATGCGATCGCCCTTTTCCTTCTACCTGTCAACCGAACCCATGATAATATCGATACTACCCAAAATCGCCACCAAGTCCGCAACCTTTACACCGCGCACAATGTGGGGCAAAATCTGCAAATTATTGAAATCCGCAGCCCGAATCTTCCAGCGCCAAGGAAACACACTATCATCGCCGATAATATAAATACCCAACTCACCCTTGCCGCTTTCAACCCGCACGTAATGTTCGCCCTTGGGAATCTTGAAAGTTGGGGCTACTTTTTTGCCAATAAACTGATAGTCGAAACTGTTCCACTCAGATTTTGGCCCGCTTTCTAAGCGCTTGGCTTCCAAGTTTTCGTAAGGGCCGCCGGGGAGTCCTTTCAAGGCTTGATAGAGAATTTTAACTGACTCGCGCATCTCGCGAATTCGGACTAAGTACCGGGCCAAACAATCGCCTGCTGCTTCGGTACAAACTTCCCAGTCGAATTCGTCGTAACATTCGTAATGGTCAACTTTCCGCAAATCCCAATTCACGCCGGAACCGCGCAACATCGGGCCGGATAGTCCCCAGTTAATCGCTTCGGCGCGAGAAATCGTACCCAGTCCTTCAATCCGGCGGCGGAAGATGGGATTGTTGGTAATTAAACGTTCGTATTCGTCAATTTTTGGCAGGAAGTAATCGCAGAAATCTTCGCATTTGTCTACCCAACCGTAGGGTAAATCTGCTGCGACTCCGCCGATACGAAAATAGTTGTTGTTTACCATGCGGTAGCCGGTGGCTGCTTCCCACAAATCGAGAATTGGTTCGCGATCGCGCATAGTGTAGAAAAAAGGAGTTTGCGCGCCCACGTCGGCCAAAAACGGCCCTAACCACAACAAGTGGTTAGCAATCCGGTTCAACTCCAGCATGATTACCCGAATGTAACTCGCCCGTTTGGGGACAGCAATATTGGCTAACTTTTCCGGTGCATTGACTGTCACCGCTTCGTTAAACATCCCCGCAGCGTAGTCCCAGCGGCTCACGTAGGGGACGTACATCACGTTGGTGCGGTTTTCGGCAATTTTTTCCATGCCGCGGTGTAGATAGCCCAAAACAGGCTCGCAGTCCACTACATCTTCGCCGTCCAAGGTGACAATTAACCGCAGTACCCCGTGCATGGATGGGTGGTGCGGGCCCATGTTGAGCACCATTGGTTCGGTTCTTGTCTCAATTCTTGACATAATAATTGGTAATTGGTAATTGGTAATTGGTCAGTGGTCAGTGGTTAGTGGTTAGTGGTTAGTGGTCATTGGTCATTGGTCATTAGTCATTGGTCATTGGTCATTAGTCATTAGCAAAAAAGTTTCTAATTAGGGACTACGGACTGAGGACTACGGACTGAGGACTACGGACTGAGGACTACGGACTGAGAACTACTGACTACTGACTACTGTTGATTTTTGTTTCGCTTTTATAGATTATGAAGGATATCGAGCCGTCTGAGAAGGAGACTCCTGCATCAGATGTGAGTATTGAGGCTTATCACGTTTCTGTTTTGGCTAGTGAATTAATTGCTGGTTTAGCTGTGCGTCCGGGCGGGCGCTATTTGGATGCGACGCTTGGGGGCGGCGGACACACGAGTTTGATTTTAGCGGCGGCGGCTGATGTGAGTGTGGTGGCGATCGATCGCGACGAAGAAGCCATCCGTTTTTGCGCGGCCCGATTTGCTAACGATCCCGTCGAGTTTTGGCACGGCAATTTTGCTGAATATCAGTCTCAAGAGGCCACATTTGATGGTATCATAGCAGACTTGGGCGTTAGCTCGGCTCAGTTCGATACACCGGAACGCGGCTTTAGTTTTCGCCACCCTGCTAAGTTAGATATGCGTATGAACCAGCAGCAATCTTTGACGGCCCAAGAGATTATCAATCATTGGGAAGAAGTTAAACTAGCAGATATTATTTACAGATACGGCGAGGAGCGATTGTCGCGGCGCATTGCGAGGCGGATTGTCGCACAACGTCCTTTTGAAACTACTACAGAACTTGCAGGGGCGATCGCCAGCAGCTTCCCACCCAAGCAGCGCAACGGTAGAATCCATCCCGCCACCCGCACTTTCCAAGCTTTGAGGATAGCCGTCAACTCCGAACTCGCTTCTTTAGACACTTTTCTTAAGGAAGCGCCAAAGTGGCTAAAACCCGGTGGGAGAATTGGAATTATTACTTTTCACAGCCTCGAAGACAGACCGGTCAAGCACCAACTCAGAGGAACAGACTGTTTGCAGGTACTGACAAAAAAGCCGATCGTGGCACAATCGGAAGAAGTAGCTAGAAATCCCCGCTCTCGTTCTGCTAAGCTCAGACTGGCAGAAAAATTAACTTGATTCGACACTAAGGCGAGTAAAGCACGAGTTCCAAACCAAGGCGGGGTCTGGTAAGACCGATCCCGGATGCCAGTTCCCAATATCCTTGCGGTATCACTAATATGGCACTGACCTATAAAACCCGAAGTCCTGATACTGATTCGGCTCCGCTGAATCAGCCAAGGGTACTTGACAACCCCGTTTTAGACCCGATCAATTCGCCTAGGAGTAAGGGATAGCATGAGTCGGGGAGATGGAAGCAAACTGAAACTAATGGTAGTCGATGACGAACCCGACAACTTGGATTTGCTGTACCGGACGTTTCGACGCGAATTTCAGGTTTACAAAGCAGATAGCGCCCTCAGCGCCCTGTCCGTTCTAGACGAACAAGGGGAGATGGCGGTGATTATATCCGATCAGCGGATGCCAGAAATGAATGGCACCGAGTTTTTGGGGAAAACAGTCGATCGCTTTCCTGATACGATTCGGATTCTGCTGACTGGATACACAGATGTTGAAGACTTGGTAGAAGCAATCAACGCAGGTCAAGTTTTCAAATACATCACCAAACCGTGGAATCCAGAAGAACTGAAATTAGTTATCAATCAAGCGTCCGAAACTTACAAATACTACAAGCAGCGCAGTGTTGCACTGCGCCGCGCTTTACGCAAGGAATCTCTGTTCAATGAGGTGATGAGCGTGATTCGCGGGTCGCTAGATTACTCTAGTATGGTACAAACTATTGTTCAAACCGTAGGCAAAACTTTTGAGGCCAACTATTGTATGCTGCGGCCGGTAGAGGGCGAGAGACTATTACCTAGTACCTTCCCCTACCAAGCCCAAGCGACGGAATCCAGCAGCTTTTCTTTTGATGAAAATTTGCTGGTTCAAGCCGTAGCCACCCGCCAAACTCAAGTCAACAACAGTGGCGGTGAGGGTAACTCGGTTGAGATTGCTGTGCCCCTGACTTATCAGCAAGACTTGCTGGCGGTACTGGCCCTGTGTCAGATTGGCGGCACTAACCCTTGGTCGGCAGAAGATATAGAGTTAATAGAAGGTGTAGCAGCTCAAGCTGCTCTGGCCCTTTCTCAAGCTAAGCTCTATCAGCGCACTCTGGATTTAGCTAACCAGATGCAGAATGAGTTGGAAGTGGCCCGCCAAATCCAAACAAACTTGTTGCGCCAAAGTTGGCCTGATTTTGAAACCGTAAGGGTGCAAGCTTGTTGCTATCCGGCGCGGGAAGTTGGCGGTGACTTTTTTGAGGTCTACGTCCACTCGCAAGGGGATATTTGGATAGCGGTGGGTGATGTTTCCGGTAAGGGTGTTCCGGCTGCTCTATTTATGGCTAGCGCGATTTCGGTGATGCGGCGCGAACTTTCTCAAGAAATTTCTCCCGAGCCCGATCGAGTGATGCAGAATATGAATAGCAGTATGGCTGACGACCTGATCGGCAACAACCATTTTATTACAATGGTTGTAGCTCGTTACACTCCGTCAACGGGACACTTGGCTTTTGCTAATGCCGGTCACATTTACCCGATTGTTTGGTCGAATTCTGACGTGAAAGCCCAGACTGCTAGCGGTTTAACGCCAGCAGAGCCGAATTTCTTGAAAGCTCGCGGCATTCCCTTGGGGATACTGCCAGTTTGGAAAGGTAAAGCCGGTTCGATCGAATTAAAGTCAGGAGATGTATTTCTGCTGACGAGTGACGGCATTACTGAAGCTAGCGTGACCACTGCGGCGATCGCAGGGGGCGAAGCAACCCGTTCTATGCTACAACAAGAAGGGCTTTGGCAACTCTTGATTGAGGAGCCTGGTTCCATCAACTTGGACAATTTGTTGGCCTACATCCGAGCTGACAATCCCATTCAGGAAGATGACCAAACCATACTTTCTCTGGAAGTTCTCTGAATCTGTCAACTATCCCGACAATCATAGTCGGGGGCTTTGGGTCTTAAAAACTCCAGCCCTCGGTTGACCGGCTACAGATTAACACAGAGAACGCGGGCGACAGGCAAAAGTTACAGAACTAGCGCGTCAGTGGCTAACTCTTAATTGATGCTTCTTGGTGAATGCTTTCGGCGAAAGTCTATTGCCTCGATCGCCCAGTATTGAGTATCCTTCATGTAGCGACAAGTATTAACGCCAAATTAATTCGGCGTGTTGTATTTCATCCCTGGTCAGAAGACACGGGTTTCCAAACTTACAGGATTTTTTTATGAATACTGAGCTTCAGGTACCAAGCGACTTGCGGTTTTTAACAATTGTTGAAAATTGGTTGCTGAGCAGTTTGGAAGTTGAGCTAGGAGAGCATATTGATTGGCCGCGTCAGTCGAATCGTTTGCGCTTGGTGTTAGCAGAAGCCTATTCTAACGTGATCCGCCACGCTCACAAAGATCAACCCAACTTGCCGGTGTTAATTCGCTTGAATTTAAAAAATCGGGATATTGGTTTAGAAATTTGGGATTACGGTAAAGGTTACGAAATGGACACTTACAGTCCCCCGAGGCCCGAAGCGAAGCAGGAAAGCGGCTATGGCTGGCTGATTATGAGCAGACTGATGGATCGGGTGGATTACAGTTTGCAACTAGACGGCCGCAATTGTCTGAAGTTGGAAGCGAGTTTGCCAGAAAAATCTTAATTGGCCGTTAGATTGTGTCCGATGGTCGATTAACTGCAATAAAAACAGTTTGTAGTGCGGACTAAAGTCCGCACTACGAACTGTTTTTATTATGGTAATTGACGGGCGGCATTCTAGCTATTTTGACCATTTTGTCTGCCAAAGAAACGGGGTTTTTCGAGAGTTCGCCGCGTTTGACCGGAGATTTGGCGAAAAACCAGGTTTCGGCCTCAGTGACGCACAAATATCGAGTTCTGATATCGTTTCCGGTAGCATCGGAATAATAAAATCGAGTCAACAGTTAACACTCAACCATTCAGTTTTTCGACCCGCCCGTCAACAGTCCACAGTCAACAGTCCACAGTCAACAATCACCTGACGGTACAACCGCAATTGATATGACGTGCGATCGACAGATGAAACCCCAATATTCAATTTAAATATGAAACTTATTAAACGTTGAATTTTTTATGGGGTCGCAGATTTAGCAATTCTTGGGCTGAAGCTAACAGCTTGACGGTGACAGAAAAGATTTCTCGATCAGAATTGAGCACGAACAGCCATCCGACATTAACACCAAATACGGAAGTTTTCACCCAGCCGCTGACATGAACTTCAACTCGGTCATCTTCTAAAATTTGGCTGATACCTTGCTGCGGTTCGAGCTGCATTCCTCGCGCTTCTGTTTTTAGATAAGTGGCGATCGAGCTTTTACCGATAATTGGCTCTTCAAAGGGCGCGTGCAGAACTCCATCCTCAGCAAACAAATTAGCAGTCTCTTCAAAATTGCCTGCATTTAAAGTTTCAAAATATTGCAGTACCACTGGCTTTGTGATACCAGCAATCTCGATAGAGCGAGTTAAAATAGGTCTAGTTGTGGCAGTCATAAAATAAATGATTTGAAAGGAATGAATCTACTTTAATCATTATGTTTGTCGCAGCAAATCCCTCAAAAGATATAGGTAGGGCTAGGGAGAAATTCTCTGAAGAAAAAGAGTAACATCCAGCAATCTCAAATCTCAAATTGTATAAACCCACACACTTGACTTCTTCCCTGGCTGGGTCTGGGAACAGAGGTCTAGACGCTCTGCCTCGCTTGTTGCAAAAAAAGGAGGCAGAGCCGATCGATCTGCGTTACCAGGCACTACTGGTAACGAGTAGTCCTTAAAATCTAAAATCTAAAATCAACTAAACCCAGACACTTTTAAAGTATCTGGGTTTGGGTGCAAGTCTGTTTGACAAACGCCAAACAGAATATTCTATTTGCGGATCAGGTTGAGCAATTCTTTAGGAGAGGCCAACAAGTCGATCGCCACAAAGAAAATTTGACCTTGGGGATCGAGCAAAAACCGCCACGCAATGTTCATACCCACATTCGAGCCGAACCAAGGAGTTTCGACTTTACCCGTAACTTTCACTTGGCGGTAGCCATCTTCTGCAGGCTCGGACACGCCTTCTTGGGGCATCATTTTCAGTCCGACGCACTCTTCGCGCATATAGTTGAGGATAGCTTCGCGGCCGACGATCGGCTTTTGGAAAGGAGGTTGCAGAGCGCCTTCTTCGGCAAATAAACCGACGGCTGGGGTGAAGTCGAAGGCATTCATGTAGTCGATGTAGCTGAGCACGGTCTGCTCGCTGATACCCTTAATCTCGGTTTTCACCCGCTCTGCTACTGCGGTGGGAGTGCTGCGGGGGGCAGCTCGTTTGCCGTACTCTTGGCTGAAATCTGGATCGTAGCCCATGTGAACTACCGTGTTGCGAAGTACGGTAATTTGTTGGCCCGGATCGAGTGTTTTGATGGTTTCGAGAACTGCGGTGGCTTCGGGAGACATTTGATAGCCTGCAGGGATGGGGGCGACAACGCCCTGTTTCATCATTTGTCCCAACTCATACCAGAAACCGAGTTTGGTGTTGACGCGCAAGGATGTGTAAATCCGGCCGATGGTGGTGTCGGCGTTGCTGGCCAGGTCAAACATGGTTTTGCTTTGATCGGCAGGCGACATTTGCTTGATTTCGTTGAGAATGCCTTCGACTAGCGCCATGCTGGCTACTCCCGGAGCTGCTGCGGTGATGGAGATGCCCATTTCGGTGTAGGCATACCAGAGGAGTGCGAGTTGGTCTTCAACACTGAGTTTGTAGAACGCTTCGGTGGTAGCGGGAACAGCGCTCGCAATCTCGGTATTTGAGAAAATTGATTGAGCTGATTGAATACTAACTGCCATGTGTATGCTGTGGGATTCGCTGTTGGTTTTACTTGCCGACTTGAATAGACGAACCCATTTCTCCTTTGATTACATTATGTAACGTTTTTGAGCTTTTTGAGTTCAAATTTATAAATATAAAGATTGTGAAAGTATTATCGATTCTTTTCCCAAAGATCCTCTTAAAATTACTAGACTTATTGCACATTTTGTGCTGCGGTTGCTAATTCTATGAAAATATCAATTAATCGCGATCGCATTCAGCAAAAAGCCCTAGAGTTGGGATTTCACAAAGTGGGAATCGCCTCAGCAGACGCGGATGTCGATATAGAAAAACAAAGATTGCAAGCTTGGCTGGACAAGGGTTATGAGGCGGATATGGCCTGGATGGCTAACCCGAAACGCTCCGATATTCGATCGCTCATGCCAGAAGTCAAGTCATTAATATGTGTTGCCATTAACTACTACACGCCCCACCAGCGCCCCGAAAAATCCCTGTTGGCGGGGGGGGACGGTGCAGCCCTAGAATATGCTAAGATTTCTCGCTACGGTTGGGGGCGGGATTATCACAGAATTTTGCACAAAAAACTCAAGGTTTTGGTAAATTGGGTGCGATCGCAAAGCGAGGGAATTGAAGCGCGCTATTATGCTGATACCGGGCCGGTTCAGGATAAAATGTGGGCGCAGCGTGCAGGAATTGGCTGGATTGCCAAAAATGGTAATTTAATTTCGCGAGAATACGGTTCTTGGGTATTTTTGGGCGAAATCTTGACTAATTTGGAGTTAGCGCCGGATGCTCCCCATACTGAACATTGCGGCAGTTGCACTCGCTGCATTGATGCGTGTCCGACGGCGGCTATTACTGAGCCTTTTGTCGTGAATGCCGATCGGTGCATAGCATATCACACGATCGAGAATCGAGCCGAAAAACTCCCCGACGAAATAGCATCTAATTTACAAGGTTGGGTTGCCGGTTGCGACATTTGTCAAGATGTTTGTCCTTGGAATCAGCGTTTTGCCAAACCAACAGATGTTACAGAATTTGAGCCTTATCCTGAAAATATAGCGCCGACACTTGCAGAATTAGCCGACATTTCCGACGAAGAATGGAACCGCAGATTTACAGCTTCGGCGCTGCGGCGAATTAAACCTGAAATGCTGCGTAGAAATGCCAAAGCAAATCAAATCAATAGTCATTAGTCCTTAGTCAGTGGTCATTAGAGCTAATATATTAGACAAGATTGTACTCATTTCCCAATTATCTTGAAATGCCTCTGCGTTTATCTCTGTTTATCCGGCTTACATTTGCGATTTATGTATCAATGAACGATTTATGCAATCTTGCCTGTTATATTCTAGAATGTAGTAAATCATCCCAATACAAAATATAAAATATTATGATTCTCTATTCCTTATTTGCTGTTGTCCAATGACCAAAGTAATTATTTTTGATTTTGACGGTACTTTAGCAGATACAATTGATATTCTTCTGAGCATCACCAACCGTTTGTCAGCAGAATTCGGCTTTAAGTCTGCGACAAAAGAGGAACTCGCTCAACTGAGCAACTTAAATTCTTGGGAAATTCTTCGTTATTCTGGCATTTCCCTCTTCAAATTCCCGCTGCTGATTAGAAAATTGAGATCTGAATTACGCAGTGAAATTTCAGACGTTCAATTATTTCCGGGAATTAAAGAAGTTTTGCTGGCGTTGAAAAAACGGGGGTTTCAACTGGGCATTATCACATCTAATTCCAGAGAAAATGTCTTAGCGGCGCTGGAAAATAACAATTTACAAGATACTTTCACGTTTATTTACTCAGGTTCAACTTTCGGGAAACATAAAGTTATTAATAAATGGCTCCGAAAAGAGCATATAAATCCTGAAGAAGTCTTTTATGTGGGAGATGAGATTAGAGATATAGACGCTGCTAGAAAAACTGGAATTAAAATAATTGCTGTAGGTTGGGGTTTTAATTCTCAGGAGGTTTTGGTCTTACACCATCCCGATTTTTTGATTGAACGTCCCCAGCAATTGATCGAGATTATGAGTAATCTGGGAGGAGTGTAAAGTGTTGTAAATAAATACTTCCAAATTTAAAGTAGTAAAAACTTTATGTCAGAACCGATTGAAAAAATGAATTGAGGCTGATATAAATGTGAAGGAGAAAGATTTACTCTATCGCTCAAATAAAGAGGAACAGTATTATGTCAGCATTTGAAACTTTCTTGACTTTTAGCTTGGCTTCCACTTGCGCGGTAGCTACTTTGGCAACTTGGTTGCGTTTCACCTATCCGCCTTCTGTTAAACGCAATTAATTGGATTATTTTTTGAAGTTGGTATGAGAAATCGGGTTTCTTCGACTTTGCGTCATTCCCAGAAACCCGGTTTCTCTCGATTTTTTTTGCCACCCCATAGATATTTTATGAGAAACCGGGTTTCTTAGACTTTGCAGACTTTGGGTGATTCCCAGAAACCCGGTTTCTCTCGATTTTTTTTGCCACCCCATAGATATTTTATGAGAAACCGGGTTTCTTAGACTTTGCAGACTTTGGGTGATTCCCAGAAACCCGGTTTCTCTCGATTTTTTTT
>NZ_CAWPRX010000008.1:0-30338 GCF_963890365.1 Tychonema sp. LEGE 07196
AGCCCCCCCTTGGTAAGGGGGGGAGCAAGAGCAGAATTTAGCTCACCCATTCCTAGGGAAGATAGAGCGGTATTTAGCCCCCCCTTGGTAAGGGGGGGATGGGGGGGGTTAGCAGATTCTAAAATTTGCTGGTAAAGCCCCAATAACTGTCCGGCTTTTTGCTGATTTCTCAAAAGGCGATCGCGAATAGTTTTCAAATGTTCGGGCTCATCCTGAGACTCCCAATTCTCCACAATCCGCAACTGCACCACCTCTTCAACCGATCGCAAATTTCCCAATGCAGATTCCTCAAGCACCAACTTGCACAGCTTTTGCGTTAAAAAAGGTTGTCCCCCCGTCCAATCTAGAATTTGGGCGATCGCACTTTCAGCATCACCAACTTGTCCCCGCCAACCATCAATCAAAGGCTGCACTTCATCAATTTTAAAACCGCCTAAATTTATCGCCTTACCAATATTAAAAGGAGTCTGAGTTTTATCAGCAATCAAATCCGCCGGTGTCGCCACCCCCAACAGCGCAAAAGTCAAACGCCGGTATAAAAAATTGTCAACTCTTTGATTGTAAAACCAGCGAATCAGAGCAAAAAACTCATCCGTAGAAAAATTCATGCTTAAAACGCGATCGATCTCGTCAACAAAAATAACAATATCTTGTTTTATTTCAACTAAAACAACTTCTTCAATAAACAAACTAAACCGCTGCAGAGGCGAAAACAAATCCCGGCGATCGCGCCACCAATTTCGCCAATTAATTTTACTTCCTAGCTGACAGCTACTAACCAAAGAATTAACAATACCTGCATACCACTTTTCCGCATTTACATCCTCCTTACCAATCCCAGTTAAATCGATAAAAGCGCAAACAGTACCTTCAGCTTGCAATTTTTGCATAGCCCGCACCCGCAAACTAGACTTACCCATTTGCCGCGAATTTAAAACATAACAAAACTCACCAGCCTTCAAACATTCGTAAAAATCCAAGTCTGCTTGGCGCGTCACGTAACACGACGCATCTGCTGGGAGACTACCGCCAATCTGATATTCATAACCAAGTGGAGATTCTTTCATCATTGCTTGCACCCATATCTAGATTTGATTGTACGATCGCAAACCTGACCATGTAGAGATTTACCAAAAAACCTGACTTTTGCTGATTTTTAGGACTGGCGAATCGACAGTCAGAAACCGGGTTTTTTGGGCAAATCCTTCGTTGTAGCTGACAGATTAGGTAAAAACCCGGTTTCTTTGGTCTGATGCCTGAGTCCTGATTTTGATAATGCTTTGTCAGGGTGCACCTGATTTTTCCCTATAAATTCACAACCTGAAACTATTTATCAGTTCCTATAATACCTGATTTTATCACCATTGCCGTTCAAGAGTTTTAGCACGAAACTGATAACAGGAAGCAAAAGGTGCAGCAAACAAATACAAACACTTATCGCTTCCGCAAACTCAGAAAATCATCACAAATAGGAATTACTACCATGACTGAACTTAGAACGATCGCCGATGCTAACATTTTCACCCCTAGATTCGGTTTGATTGAAGATTTGACCGACGTTCCTCGAACCAATCCCGATGACGAACCAAAGCCTAATAATTCCGGTTTGATTGAAGACTTTACCGACGTTCCTCGGACAGAACCCGATGATAACTTAATAGTAGAAACACGTAAAGTAATCGCCTCTGACCGTAACTTTGCTAACAGCTTGTTCGGCAGCTACGATAAAATCGGTGGCTTACCCAATCACAACATAACGGGAACACCAGGAGATGACTATCGAGTAGGGAGTGATGACAATCAGGTTCGCGATGCAATCTTTGGCGGTGGCGGTGCAGATACACTCAAAGGTCTTGACGGTGACGACTTCCTGTTTGGCGGTAGCGGTAAAGATCAACTTTATGGCGGCCGCGGTTCCGACTGGTTGGAAGGCAATAGTGGCGATGATATTCTCATCGGCCACACCAACGATGAAGGACAATATGATTATTATGAAATCGATACCTTAATTGGTGGTTCGGGAGCAGATACATTCTCGCTAGTTATGAACGGTGGCCCAGACCCTAAGCTTCCTTACTTAGATGGCTTAGGCGAGACTGCTTATGCGATTATTCGGGACTTTAAAAAATCTGATGGGGATGCAATCTTAATGCTGGGTAAAAAGCAAGATTACGAATTTACATCGGGCAACTACGGTTATGGGAATCAGTCACTCAAAGACACGAGAATATTTTATCAAGGTGACATGATTGCCGTAGTTGCAGATAATATGGCTGCGGATTTAACCCTGTCATTCGTCTAATTCTATCTGTAGGTTTTGCATTACCAGCTATTGGTGTCAACTTTCCACATTTTTTCGCGAAGTCCGGCGGGGATTTAAACCCCCGCCTCATAGCTTAAGTCCTTTTGCATAAAACTGAAAAACTCATACCAAATCCGCTCTTCAACTGAATTATTCATCTCTCTCTTGTCTCCCTCTGCGTTCTCTGTGTCCTGGTAAGGTTAAATCATTCCGATCCAACCGAAAACCATATCAAAGCGATATCTACAGCAATCGCGGTCGATCGAACAGCATCTGATACAATAAACTGCAAACCATGCTTTTCAAGCTAAAACACGGCAGAAATACTCGCGGTACAAATTGCAGCGCGGCATCACATAATTGTTTTGTCGCCCCACAATTCCCATGCTGTGCAACTTATAAATTTGCATTGAATCCAATTCAACTGCTTCCGGGGAATTGACAACTTTTTTCAAAGCTAAAGCTAATTCGGGATTTTGTTGCAGAATCTCTAAATGCTTCCGCAAATGATTGCTGTAGATTCCCGATTCTGAGGCACTATTTTCTAATAGCTGATTTAAGGAAATTTTGCCACAACTAACTTCATACATTGCCAATCTTACTAAATAAGGATGTCCGCCGATCGCACTTATCAACTCTTGCAACTGTCCATCACCCCAATCCAACCCGTGAATCCCAGCCAAATCGTGGATTTGCTGGCTGTCAAACTCCTGCAGTTCCACGGGCACTCCCGCATTAAACGGAGATTGATTCATATCCAAAGGAATATAAACCTCCGTAGAATGCGCCATTACCAACCGTAAATTTTTCCAGATATCAGAAATTTTGGCTTTTTCGTGCCAGCTTCGCAGCATCCCCAGAAAATCTTCAACTACTTCTGTGTAGGGAAATATGCGATCGACTTCATCCAATCCCAACACTAGAGGAGTTGCTATTTCTGCCAGCAAATACTCTTCAAAGTATACCGTACAGTTATCGTTGCTGCCCAAAATATCCGTATCCCAATACTCGTTTAGCTTATTTTCTAACTTTAACTGCCGGCTTACCATCAAGCACATCCAGCGCAAAAATTTATCAAGATTTGTTAAAATTCCTCGGTCAGCGGCGCTCAAATCCAAATAAACTGCATGATAATTTTCCCGGACAGCGCAAGCTAAAATCCGGTTCATCAGTGAAGTTTTACCCATCATCTCCGGGGCCTTAATCCGAATCAGAGAACCGGGTTTGACAACCGTTTCCTCGCAGAGAGAGTCGATGCTGGAACGCTCTATATAAAAAGGTGAATCTAAGGCTACTGAACCTTCGGGGAATTGCAAATTTGCCGCCGTCGGTAATGTTGGCGAGGGCGGATTTGCAGACAGAGATTGACTGGGTTCTGCTTCATAAGCTCTCCTCAGCGCTTCTTTGAAATTTTTCTTAGTAATTCTTTCTCCCAAAGCTTCAGAAAGCTTGTGCCACAATTTGTTACCGACATCTTTGTTGAGGTATTCAGCACTGTAGCCGTAAGCTTTGGCGATTTCATCGTAACTTTTGCCTTCCCAAGAACCTTGCAGGACTTTCGTTTCGATGTCGCTGAGATATTTGCCGGTGTTTTGGGCAAAAATGCGATCGGCAGATTCTTTGGTTTTGCTCCAAGATAATTCTAATTCTGAGTTCATGGGCTCGCCCGTGAGTACGTATATACGTAAGTATGCAGACTATTGCCAGAGAAGAGTTGTTCCTTCATCGGGAAATTACCCTGACTTTTCCCTATTTTAACTGATTTAAACTGAGTTTTTACTGTAAATCATTGCTGCCAGCTCTTTTTTAGTTCGTTAAACACCTGATTTTATTCCCATTGTCGCTTGCTTGACGAAAGGAGAAACTAGACACATCAAGCAAGTTAGTTGAGTCTTTCTCACCCTTGCACAAATTTGAAAACAACAAGGAGTCACAAAAATGTCATCAGTTATCAACGGTACAGACTACGACGATAACAACACTGTAAACGGCAACGGTCAATTCCACAAATCCTTAGTTGGACAAAATTGGACAATCAACGACCAAGGTCAAATTCAGCTTTCAAATGATACAATTTACGGCAATAAAGGCGATGATATCTTGTCAGGGCTCGCGGGAGACGACCTCCTCGACGGCGGCTTCGGTAGCGATAAGCTAGATGGTGGCGCGGGTAATGATAAATTATACGGCGATGCTGGCGAAGATATGCTGTATGGAGGTGCTGGGCAAGATATACTGTCCGGCGGACTTCACAACGATTATCTATTCGGAGGAAGTGGCAAAGACTATCTCATCGGCGGCGACGGTAACGATTACCTTGATGGTGCTAATTTTTCAGGTGCTGGTAACGGTATCGGCGGTGGTACTGAATCGGATTCTCTCTACGGCGGCGCGGGTACGGACACATTTGTACTCGGCAACGTTAACAATGTTTACTATCTCGGCACCGGCTATGCTACGATTACCGATTTTACTTTAAGTCAAGATAAAATTCAAATTAAAGGCAATGTAGCAGACGGCTATTCTCTCAAAGTTGGCGATTGGAACGGCAACAACGTTCAAGATACTGGTATCTTCTACAAGGACAATTTGATTGGGGTTGTGCCCGACCAAAAATTAATTAATGTCAACCCCAATCTAGTATTCTCATCCGCACCTCCCGTCCCTCAATAGTAAACTTGATTTGCAAAAATTGCTTTTTTATCTGGAAATTATCTGCGTCTATCAGTGTTGCATCTGCCCGATATCTGCGGTCGAACTATCTAGAAAATCGCGTTTACTATCGCTACGAAAGGGCGGGGAAATGAGTACCGCCCTACATTTTAAAACTAGAGGTTTTTATGATAAAAATTGCTGTCAGTCAACTCAAATTTAACAGATTTTTTTACACGAATCTAACCTTAATTTGTGCTGTCCTCTTAGGGGGCTTCGGAAAAATTTTTGAGTCGAACAACAACACAGCTTTAGCGCAAGAAAGCATCCCCGTTAGCGGTAGCGGCGACGCGCAACTACAGCCGATTTTGCAATCCCTGACAGAGTTCATGCGCTACCGCTGCGTCGGTGCGGCTGTCCTCGGTGTTTCTGTCAAAGGTAAGCCCGTGGGTGTTTGGGGCTTGGGGCGCATGAAAGGCCGATCGACCTTGAACGCAAATCCGGCTTGCGGCGACGATATGCAGACTCCTCAAAGCGCGATCGTACCCCCAGATACCCCCATGCGTATGGGCAGCATCAGCAAGCCTGTTACCTTTGCAATGGTGCGCTGGGCGCTGAAACAGACGGCGCGCGATCGGGCTGGCTTAGAACTGACTGATGACCAAATTGAAGGGATGAAATTGTTCGACCCCCAGCATTATCCGCCCCTAATTCCCGGTTTTAACAAGCAATATCCAGTCGCGATTATCCCTGAAAAATTGCACGCCGTATTTTCGGGAAAAGTCAAATTTCCCGTAGCAATTAAAGACCGTAATTGTAGCAATCTCAACTCAGGATTTGCCGACAAACAGTGGCAAAACGTCACCCTCGGACACCTGCTATCGCACCGATCTGGACTTCAGCGCAGCGCCCCCAGATACGGTCAAGATGTAACTGCAAATTTGCCAGTGCTTCGGAATTTGAAAACAGCAGCAGATTTTCAATCGCAAGAACAGCTACTTATCAATGAATGGGGAAATAAATCTGTCGGTTCAGCTAAAAACCAACTCAGTATTGCTCCCAATGCTGGCTATTTTGTACCGATTCCTACCTTAGAAGAAATTATGCTGGTTGTGGCTGGGCGATGCCTTCAGTATCCCCTCGGTCAATATCATTATTCCAATACCAGTCCAGCATTTCCTACGATTATTATGCAGCAGTTGGTAGCCTCCGGCAGATATGCTGCTAAAACGGGTAAACCAGAAACTCATCAAGGCTCTGCTTTAGAGCTTTTTTTCAAAACAGAGTTGGGAATTCCTACTGCGGCTAACAACGGAATTTTTATGACCCAAGAAGTAGAAAACTTTAGCAGTCGCGAACCGGAAAAGCGCCACTGGAACGGGAAAGATTACTACGGTAAGGGATGGGATTTGAAGCGACCGCACTGCATTTGGAATGGCAGATTTTGCGATTTTTCTAGTTGGATAAATGCCAAGCCGGGGAGGATAAATTGGTCTTGGAATTTAAGCCAGGTTCTTTTTTCCCGCAGAAACACAGATTTGAGTCCCGGCACCGGTTCGCTAGCTGCAGAAGCTGGAGTTTTTCTCAAATTTATGTCACAATATTGGGTTGGTGGTTATGAGAATAACCCGCGCATCGGGGAAAAGCGAAATAATGTTTGGAATCGATATACTGCTCACAATGGAGCGCTTGATGGTACTCATGCTTGGGCAATTCAGTTAGGGGGAAAGAATAATCCGAAGGAGTGGAAATTGCCGCCTGTGGACGATGGAGGTCACATCCTTGATGATTTTGCTAATTTGAAGATGTATGCGGGTGTGTTGCCGGATGGAGTTGATATTTTTGTGGCGGTGAATCAAAGGGCGGACAAGAAATGTGTAGAGGCTAAGGGTTACAATTGCGGGGATGCTTACGGACTTTTGGATAATTTTATTTTGTACGGTGCTTCTAGAGTAAATTGGAATAGGGTTGCAGCGAGTGCTGGTGTAAAATAATTTTGATAAATCATATCAATTTCGGTTGCACTCATATATATGAATGTTGAATGTTGAATGTTGACTGTTGACTGTTGACTGTTTTATACCAATTTCATAAAGCTAGATATTACCCCCCCAACCCCCCCGCGAGTTCGGGGGGGCTAAGAGTTCATCTATAGTACATAGGTCAGAAAAATGGTATTAAGAGGGCGGGCACGCACCATCCACCGCCCCTACTGACTGTTGACTCGATTTTATTATTCCGATGCAACCGGAAACGATATCATCGTGTCCGAGCGATTGACCGCAATAAAATTAGTTCGTCGTGCGTCCTGGTGAAAGTCTGCAATTTTTGCCAGAAATTTATGGTAAAATTAAGACTCAATTTAAATATGAGTTTCTGAACAAACCCATGAATTTCCGCTTACGATTGTGTACTTCCATCAGTTGAGCGCGATAAACAGACCACTCAACTTTTTGCCCAGCTTGTATATAGGCAGCACGGGCTTTTTCTAGCCACTTAATTGCACTATCGTACTCGGCTGATTTCATTGCATTTAGAATCGATTCAGCGCGCCGACAAGCATTGGCGATTACCCAATCTGGGCGATGGGGAATTGCTGCCATCATCACTCGATTAACCAGTTCGGAACTGTAAGATGTTTCTACAACGGCGATTGCCTCTTCAATAATTTTTTCATGCAAAAAAATATCAACCTTTGCTTCGGTAGAATTGTAGTTTTGAATGGTTCTTACAATTTCCAATAAATCTACTCTCAAAGTTGACCAATTATCTCCTGACAACTCCTGCAATGAAAGATAATCCTTCAAGGAAGGTTGAATTTCAAAAATTTTAAGTTTGGCATTAAACGCAGATTCTTTTTCGCCCAATTCATCGGCTAATTCACTCATGCAAATTGCCAGTTCGTAGGTAAGATTGCCTGGTAAATTCAACCCAGATTGACAATTTTTTAGAGCTTCTTCTGAATATCCGTCTTCTTGTAAAACTTGAACTAGAGCAAAAGCTTCTTGGACTGATGTCATCTCGGTTCCCGCAGCTTTTACAGCTTCTTCTATTCTCCCCAAACGAGCTAACATGGTCAGATATTGTTGAATACAGCCTTCTGCTTTGGCTAGGTATAAGTATTCTTTGTCGCGGTTCTGGCGATCGAGAATTTGCAAGCGAGTCAAGGTTAATTCACGAGCATAATCTGGTGCGTCCACACCCCATATTCCTGCTCCCGTAAGGTTTCCTTCCAATATCTGCTGGAGTGGTGGGTAGTCCCAACCTTGGCGTAAAGCTTCCAAACTCATGCTGAAATTACAATCCCATTCATCGTTCCAACCTTCTAACATCACCTGGAAATCTATTTCTTCCTCAGCAGTTAGTTCGGCGGTCAAAATGGCTGCTGTCCAAGCTTCATTCAAAGCATTGGTGATTTGATAACTTTCAAAACCATATTCTTCTACGTCATCCCAATCATCAACGCAGCCTGCGGTAATGGCTTCTAAAATTACTAAAGCGTTTTTGCCATCTCCTTGTTCGCTGAATTCCTGGGCTTGCTGAATTAATTCTAAAATTTCTTCTGTAATCGGGTCTTCTTCATCATAACCATATTCATACTCGGAATAATTCTCAGCTTGTCGGAAAATGTCTCGTACTTGTCGCCGAAAAGGAGCAGGATCGATCGCACTTTGGCGATGTATTTTCGTCAGTTGGCTTGTCGGAGCAGACACAGCGTTTGAATTAACGTATAGTTCGATCGCATTTATCAGCGACGGTTCGTTGTCCACTAAATGCTCTACTAACTCATAGATTTGGGCATCGTTGAGGCGAGAAAGCAAGTCTTCCAGCCTCTCGCCATGTTCAATTTTTTCGGGTTCTCGCAGACACAAAAACAGCGTAGCGATAATGTGTTTGCACCATCCATCGCCATCGTAAGGACAAGTGCACAATACTCCAGATGTTAATCCCGCAGGATTGAACGGCAGGCTAACGCTGTAGGCTTGAGATTGAGAACCGTATACTGTTGCTTGCACCATATTGCCACGGAGGACTGCGTTAGTAACAGTTCCACCTAAATAGTAATCTTCGGCTCGGTTGAGCGATCGCTCAGAACTGTTATTTTTGATGATTGTTTCACTAAGTTTGGGAATAGGCATGACACTAAGCCTCAGCAATTAAAATATTAGACTCGATTTTACCCGAAAAATGTCGATTTGTAGTGAGGGCTAAAGTCCTCGGATTTAACTAGGACTCGCATTCCAAACGCTCAAACCATGCTGGGAATTGAAGTGGATTTGAAGCATCAAATTTTGAAGGTTTTGCCCGACGGGCCGACGGAAACTTATTTGACGATTCTTTGATGTTAATCTCAATGCAGGGGAAGTAAACATTATGCAGTCTACTGTGCAAACAGCAGCGGGTATTAAAACTGAACCCTCAACTGTCAACTGTCAACTGTCAACTGTCAACTGTCAACTATTTGACGATTCTTTGATATTCTTGAGTTTGGATGCTATCTATTCCAAAGGCAGCGCTAAGATGGTTAAGCACTGTTTTGCACTACTCTCATGTCCCAACGCGCCGAAACCTCACCCAGTCAGTCAAGTGCATCCCACAACGGACATCATGTGACGACTTTGAACTCCAACAGCCAAAATACGATTCAGATTCGGGGTGCGAGACAGCACAACCTGAAGAATATCGATTTGGAACTGCCGCGCGATCGACTGATCGTGTTTACTGGTGTCTCCGGTTCCGGTAAGTCTTCCCTGGCTTTCGATACAATTTTTGCAGAGGGACAGCGCCGCTACGTTGAGTCTCTCAGCGCCTACGCGCGCCAGTTTTTGGGACAGTTGGATAAACCGGATGTGGACGCGATCGAGGGGTTGAGTCCGGCTATTTCGATCGACCAAAAGTCAACTTCTCACAACCCGCGATCGACTGTCGGCACTGTTACAGAAATTTACGATTATCTCAGATTGCTCTACGGCAGAGCTGGCGAACCGCACTGTCCGATTTGCGATCGCTGCATTGCGCCGCAGACAATTGATGAAATGTGCGATCGAGTCATGGCACTTCCAGACGGCACTCGTTTTCACCTTCTGGCACCCGTGGTGCGCGGAAAAAAAGGCACTCACCGCAAATTACTGTCTAGTTTAGCTTCCGAAGGATTTATTCGAGTCAAAGTTAACGGAGAAATTTTAGAACTGTCAGAAAATATCGAATTAGATAAAAATCATACGCACAACATCGAGATAGTTGTTGACAGGTTAGTTAAAAAAGCCGGTTTAGAAGAACGTTTAGTTGACTCTCTAACAACTTGTCTGCGACATTCTGAGGGAATTGCGATCGTTGAAGAGTTACCGACTGATGAAAATTCCGAACCCAACGGGCCGATCGTATTTTCCGAAAACTTTGCTTGTCCCGAACACGGCGCGGTGATGGAGGAACTTTCGCCCCGATTGTTTTCGTTTAATTCGCCCTACGGCGCGTGCCAAAACTGCCACGGTTTGGGGAATTTGCGGACTTTTGCGCCGGAGTTGGTCATTCCTGACGAGAAAGCACCTGTTTATTGCGCGATCGCCCCTTGGTCAGACAAAGACAATTCCTATTATCTCTCTTTGTTGTGCAGTGTTGCTGATGCTTGCGGCTTTGATATCGACACTCCTTGGTTCCGATTGAAGCCACAACACCAACAGGTGATTTTGTATGGAAACGAGTTTAAACAAACCGCAGAAGGTAAAAAGCGAGACACCAGCGTCACTGATTTGCGGAGAGATTTTAAAGGTGTAATTTCCATGCTGCAGCGCCAGTACGACGATACTGGTTCTGATTTAATCAAGCAGAAACTGGAACAGTATCGAGTCGATCGCCCTTGCGAGGTTTGTCGCGGTAAACGCTTGAAAGCAGAGGCGCTGGCGGTGCGGCTGGGACAGTACCGCATTGTCGATTTGACCAGTATTTCGATTCGCGACTGTCGAGAGAGAGTCGAGAATTTGGGATTGAGCGATCGGCAATTTCAAATATCCGACTTAGCCCTGAGAGAAATCAAAGCTAGGCTGCAATTTTTGCTCGATGTCGGATTAGATTATCTGACATTAGATCGTCCAGCAATGACGCTTTCCGGCGGCGAAGCCCAGCGAATTCGCCTCGCCACTCAAATCGGTTCCGGCTTGACCGGTGTCCTCTACGTTTTGGACGAACCCAGCATCGGACTGCACCAAAGAGACAACTTTAAACTGCTGCAAACCTTAACAAAGTTGCGGGATTTAGGCAATACCTTGATTGTAGTAGAACACGATGAAGAAACCATGCGAGCGGCCGACCACATTGTCGATATCGGGCCGGGCGCAGGCGTTCACGGCGGCAAAATTATCTCGCAAGGAAGTTTAGAAAACTTGCTGGCTGCCGAGGAATCTTTGACCGGTGCTTATTTGTCGGGAAAACGAGTAATTGAAACTCCCAATGAAAGGAGAAAAGGCAACGGTAAAGCTCTCTCAATCAAAAATGCGACGCGCAACAATTTAAAAAATATTGATGTGGAAATTCCGCTGGGTAAACTCGTCTGCGTGACAGGCGTTTCCGGTTCGGGAAAATCCACCTTAATCAATGAATTGCTGTACCCGTCGCTGCAACATTATCTTACCAAAAAAGTTCCTTTACCGCCCGATATGGAAGCTCTCAAAACGAAGGGCGAACGGTCTTTGCAGGATGTGGTTGATAAGGTAATTGTCATCGATCAATCTCCCATCGGCCGCACTCCGCGTTCCAATCCCGCTACTTACACCGGAGTTTTTGATGTGATTCGGGATTTGTTTGCCGAAAGCATTGAAGCAAAGGCAAGAGGTTACAAAGCTGGACAGTTTTCTTTTAACGTGAAAGGAGGAAGGTGCGAAGCTTGCGGCGGCCAAGGAGTGAACGTGATTTCGATGAATTTTCTGCCCGATGTTTACGTGCAGTGCGAGGTTTGTAAGGGTGCGCGCTACAACCGGGAAACGCTGCAAGTGAAGTATAAAGGTAAGTCAATTTCTGATGTTTTGAACATGACAGTAGAGGAAGCCTGGGAAATGTTTAAAAATATTCCTAGGGCTGGTGTCAGACTGCAAACTTTGGTTGATGTTGGTTTGGGTTACATTCAGTTGGGACAGCCTGCACCTACTCTTTCTGGGGGCGAAGCGCAGCGGGTGAAATTGGCAACGGAACTGTCGCGCCGCGCTACTGGGAAGACGCTTTATTTGATTGATGAACCGACGACTGGTTTGTCGTTTTATGACGTTCACCATTTGTTAAATGTGCTGCAAAGGTTGGTGGATAAGGGTAATTCAATTTTGGTAATCGAACACAATTTGGATGTGATTCGGTGCTGCGATTGGGCGATCGATTTGGGCCCGGAAGGAGGAGATAAGGGCGGCGAAATTATTGTGGCGGGAACGCCGGAGGATGTGGCGGCAAATCCGAGGTCTTATACTGGAAAGTATTTGCAAGCTGTTTTGCAGCAGCATCCTTTGGGTAGTGCTGTAGCTGTTAGTTAATCCTCAATACAGCACCTAACCTTCGAGGGAGGGAGGTGCTGATGGGGAGTAAGAAGGATGTGCGATCTAACTGCGGTATTGTTTGATTAGATCCTGTCTTGTACCGCAACTGCAATACAATTATAAGTCATACTACTTGAATCATGGAGGAGGGTGTTATTGAAAGAATGTCTGGCGAGGTTGGAAGTTAAATGGGCATCACGTTGCTTGAGATGATGAAATCGAGCCGATTCAGATGTTAGGTGAGAGATATGAGTAGGACGAGTAGCCTCTACGCAGAAGTTTGGAGCAATAATCAATGGGAACCCACTCCAACGCCAAAATGGTCAAAAGGTGAGCAAATCCCTGTTTGTTATATGAGTGTTACTGGGCAATACGAGTTATATGCTGCTTTGGTCGGCTATTATCATCGCGCAATTTACGATCTCGCACATACGGAAGAAATAGTTCCTCTTTCCAAGCCACGCGGTTTTCCAAAGGATATGAATGCTGTTTATAAGGAGTATTTTGAAAATTATTGGTGGTTGAGCAGGTCAAATAATTATTTCACCTGGTTCATGGTTCAAGAGGTCATTGATTATGATTGGGACAGAAAATTTCCACTCTGTACCGGGTATGTGAAAAGTCAATACGCTCATTTATTTTGTAGTTCAGCTTCTTTCCCGGACGCTTTTCCAGATGACGAGCCTGTTTATTTTAGGAAAAAAGAGGGGGACACCGAGGTTTCATGGGTACAAAGCTATCGTGAGTTTGTAGGATGCGTAGACTGGTTCATTGAAGAGTTACTCAAGTTGGGTAATCCAGAAGAAGTTAGAATCATTTTCTGGCTTGAATGAATCAGCGATCGACTTTGATGAAGATTAAAGGTGCAAGTCCGATCTAATTAGTAAGGTGCGTCAGATATTTAAACCCTTAATAATAGTTTAAGAAACTCACCTGACGCACACTACATCTTTTGGTCAATATCTTTTCGGGCTAACTTCAAAGGCTAACTCTGAGCGATAAAAGCATACATCAAAAGCTAGAAAGAAATTCATGTGTCCCAAAATCAATGGAGCATTTCGATCTTTTGTCCAAGCAAAAGCCAAATCCACAGGCGGAAATTGCTCGACATTTGCTGTCATCACCACCGCTCTTGCTTCAAACTTAGACAAATTTCCTCCCAACGGCACTGAAAGCCTCTGTCGTTCCCAAACAGCACCCAATCTTAAACCCATCTCATAAGGTAATACGTTTACACTAGAGCCTGTATCTAATAAACCTGATACCCTCAGAGATTGATTTTGATACGTTAGAACTATTGGCAGGTAAGGAAGCGTACTTAATGCACCAAGACTTGGATCGACCTCCGTGAAGGCAAATCTAACTCGATCAACCATGCGTTGCAACCTTCTCTTCTGCCAATGCTTTTGCTAGTACAGAAGCAGCCTCAAAAGAATCATGCAACCCTTGACTAGCGGGTGTTCCTCGATCGCTCAACGGTACTAAACCAGATTCCTTCAGCAATTCAGCTACCAGGAAATGGAGTAGCAATAGCTTCTCGGCGTGAGATAATTCTTTAAGAAGAGGAACAAGTTCAGTAAAAGGCATAAAGCTTTTAGGATAAGTTATAGATGTGTATATTGTAGGGCATTAAGTTTACATCTGCTTATTTACAATCCAACTCGTGAGGCGATCGACCAATGGATAGACTAAACGAATACCGCAAAATTGTTTGTGACTTTCTCGAAGACTTTTCTAGAAATGACGCAAATGCTCAGTTAATCTTCGATATCGCCCGCGATAGATACCTCGTTGTGCACAACGAATGACGGGAGGAATATCGCATCTACGGGTGTGTCATGCAGCTTGACATCATCGAAAATCAAATCTGGATTTAACACAACAGTACCGAAATCTACATCGATCGAGAACTGATTTAACGTGGTGTGTCTCCTCAAGATATCATTTTTGGGTTTCGCTCCCCCAGCATCCGAAAAATCCTTGACACCAACTCTTCCTAGAGACAAAGATTCTGTGATAAAATGATGAGATAGCACGTTATTCTTTGCCCTCTGACAATGGCAGAACCGATATTTCAATTGTCTCGTGTTTCGGGAGTTCCAGTCACAAAGTTCTATGCGTATTTTGTCCCGCAGCACCTTGCGAAACTTCTGGGAAACTCATCCAGATGCCTCAGAAGCACTAAAAACTTGGTACTACGAAGCGTCTCACGCCGATTGGCCGAGTCCAGTCGATGTTAAGTCCGCTCATCGTAATGCCAGCATCATTGCAAACAATCGTGTTGTGTTTAACATCAAAGGCAATTCCTATCGGCTGATTGTTGCCATTCGTTATGACATCGGCATTATTTTTATCCGCTTTATTGGCACTCATGCCGAGTATGACAAGGTAGATGCAGAAACAATCTAAACACAAATTGATATATGGAAATACGTCCAATTAGAACCCAAACTGACTATCAGGAAGCCCTTCGAGAGGTTGAGTTGCTGTTTAATGCACCTCCTAATACACCTGACTCCGATCGCCTAGACGTGCTCAGTACCCTAGTAGAAGCTTACGAGAAGGCACACTTTCCGATCGCAATACCCGATCCAATTGCAGCCATTCAATACTACATGGACGCCCGCGGATGGTCTGGTAGCGATTTGGAACAATGTATTGGCAGTCGAGTTAAAGTTTCTGAGATATTATCTCGCAAACGATCCTTGACTCTGGAAATGATTCGGAAGCTGAATCAAGAGTTAGGAATTCCCGCTGAGATCCTCATCCAGCCCTATGAGTCGCTACAAACCTCCGCCTAACAATAGAACACCATATTTTGGGACCGTTGGTAATTTTCCATTCACAGACAATGCAGCTGAATAGTCACAAAGCAGAATTTTGGATGAAAGATTAACTATCTTGAATTGTCGGAGACATTGCTATATTTTGCGCTTGTTTTTGCATGAATTCAATGTCCGATCGCAACCAAGTGCGGGGCCGGCTGCATTGATGAGCAACTAACAGCCCCCACAGCCCTTTTTTCGTTAAAATTGGCACGACCAAATTAGCGCGAACCTTCATGCTACGCAGAAAATCTCGGTGACATTCGTTGATTGGTTCTGTTTCAATATCTGCAATTGCTCTAACTCTGCCGCCTTCGTACAAAGCAGCGTATTCGTCGTTAAAACATTCGTCTGGCCCGGTTGAGCCTAAGATTGAGAATTCGATCGCACTCAACATCTCGCAAGTCACTTGACCTTGCCACTGTCTGTAAAAATAATACAGCACCGCGCGATCGCTCTGCAAAGCTTCTCGAATGTCGTACAGGCATTTTTCAACTAATACGTCGCGCTTGAGTTGATCTGTCAAGCGGTTAACAATGTGTTGCAGGCGATCGCCAGACATGGTATTAACTCCTTAAGTATCTGCCTAAAGTTTATCTATATTAACTGTAACAACTGCTAGGATAACTTTACAGCTAAAGGAAAAATCAAATATGTCTGTGGTAGAAGCTGCTTGGAAACACGAATTTATTGCGACAAATAACATCAAGCTTCATTATGTCACTCAAGGTTCCGGGCCGCTGATGCTGATGCTGCACGGATTTCCCGAATTTTGGTATTCTTGGCGCCATCAAATCCCGGAATTTGCGTCAGATTATCAAGTTGTCGCTGTGGATCTTAGAGGTTACAATGACAGCGACAAACCGAAGGATAAATCTGCTTACGTGATGGCAGAGTTTGTGCAAGATGTCAAGGGAATTATTCAGGGTTTGGGATACAAAAGTTGCGTTTTAGTCGGTCACGACTGGGGAGGCGCGATCGCCTGGAATTTTGCCTATGCTTATCCAGAGATGGTCGATAAATTAATTGTGATGAATTTACCGCATCCGGCCAAGTTTGCGGAAGGGCTGCGAACTCCCCAACAATTGCGAAAAAGTTGGTACGTTTTTTTGTTTCAGTTGCCGGTTTTGCCGGAGTTCTTAATTCGGTTGGGTGACTATCGGGCGATCGCCCTTGCTTTTGAAGGCATGGCTGTTGACAAAAGCAGCTTTACCCCCTCTGACATCCAAGCTTACAAAGATGCGGCGGCTAAACCGGGCGCTCTGACTGCTACTATCAATTATTACCGCAACATTGCTAGCGGATTGGTCGATCGCCAGAATTGGGATGTGCTGCAAGTTCCGACGCTGATGATTTGGGGAGAAAATGATAGCGCCCTCGGCAAAGAATTAACTTACGGGACTGAAGATTACGTCCGGGATTTTCAGATTCACTACATTCCTAATTGCAGCCACTGGGTACAGCAGGAAAAGCCCCAGTTAGTGAATCGGTACATGAGACAGTTTTTGGCAAGCAAAGCTGTTTGAGAAAATATTTTGCACTATTTTCCGCTGGCGCAGAGTTTTCCCCCCGGAGGACTTTTTAGTAATTTCAGTCTTGGACGCACTCCGACACTCAGAAACCGGGTTTTTTAGCGAGATTGAAGGTCTTAATTAAGTCTTTTCGTAAAAAACCCGGTTTCAAGTGAGTCCTATTTTCTCTACTCAACCCAGATGTCTCCCAACTTACCGACTGCTGATTCCCTGCGTCGTGCGCCCGCTCATTTCGCTGGGGTAAATGCGGTAGATTGCTATTACCTCCGCACGCCCCCAAGAGTCAATCCAAGTGCGATTGATGGCGGGTGAAAGTGTGGGGTTGTGTTCTTTGACCAATTCCATCGCGCGATCGATGTCTGGCTGCTGGGTGAGGCGTTCTGCTCGCCCGTTGACGACAACGCTGCGCCAGTGTTCCGAATCGCGGACTTCTTCAACTTGCAAGCAGACTTCTGGATTTCCGTCCATATACTTAGTTTTCATCCCGACAGTTGTGAAAATGTATATGTCGGAATCTTGGAGATAATAGTGCATTGGGACAACGTATGGATGCCCTTCAAACACACAGCCGAGGTGTCCGTGGCCTATTTTCTGCAAAAGCTCTTGTATTTCTTTTGAGCTCATTTCATCAATATCTAACATTTTATGCTCCTTATAAGACTTAGGTACTCTAGAGAAATCCCTCGATGTTTAAAATTGCTTCACGAGTTGGGCTGCTGGTCTAATTTATGGCCTTATTGATGCGCCTGTTTTGTTTGTATAAAAATTGTATAATTAGGGCAATAATAAGCTTAATTCTTCCCAATTATCATCTACCTTTAGACCGAGATTGTTTGTCTACAAATTTGTATGGCTCTAATTAAAATAAATCTTATGTGCGATCGCGCGATCGCACATAAGATTTGTTTTAATTAGCCCCAAGCGGCGACAGCAAACATATTTTAAACAAAAAAAATCGTTTGCAGTTAGGACTTCAGTCCTTACTACAAACATTTTTTATTATGAGCTATTGAACGGAGATTATATTAAATCTATCTAACGGATCGTCCTAGCCTAAAGCATCTTTGAGCAAGCTAAGAAAGCCTTGTCCTGTCAAAACTTCGATCGCCAGCAGCGAAACAAAGCCAATCATTGCAAAACGTCCGTTAACTTTCTCGGCATATTTGGTAAATCCGGTGCTGACGTTAGTGTCTACATACATCTTAGGCTCGATCGCAAAGTTGTTCATCAGGCCTTGGTCGTCAACCATTAAATTGCGTGAAGTCATTTGTTTTTCCTTTGTTGCTTTATGTAAATAAATGTAACAAATTGTTAACAAGTCTTAATGTGATAAGAAACATATAAGTATGTGATATTAATCACATACTTTTGTACTTAAGTAAGTAGTAAAAATTTGCTCATTACCAGGCAGATCCTGGTAATGCAGATGCTTTGGCTCTAGTTCTCTTTATATGTGTGTCCCCGAACAGCCAATGTGCCGATCGACCTTTCCCGCATCGCCGCCGAATTCCCCCAAATCAAAACCCTGACGCACTCGCAAGGGCGAGAAACCGGGTTTATGGTCAGGGTATGGCGCAGAAAGCCTAGGTTTTTGTCGAGAAACCCGGTTTCTTTGATTTTTGGCATAAGCTAGGCAAATAGTTGACAAATATTGTCAATTAATTTAAGCTGCAAATACTATTCAAAGTAACGGCGAATCCCATGACTCTTTCCACCTACACTCCTGGCTTGTACGCTAGTTTCAGACACCAGACTTTCACCCACCGTCAGTTAGTGCCGGTGCCGTCTCAAGGCTTGTTGCGAATAGAACGGGGAGCTGTCCGAACCGTGACTTGGAGCGAGCAGGGGACAGCAATCACGCTGGGATATTGGGGAGTTGGAGACGCGATCGGTGAGCCGCTCTGTGGCGTGCAACCTTATCAAATTGAGTGCAAGACTCATGTAGAAATTAGCTACATTCCGACCAATTTGTACGATCGCTCCTTAGATGAAATTTTTGCCCACCTTCAGCAAACTCAAGAATTTTTCTGCATACTTCGCACCGAATCTCTGCGGGATAGATTGCTGCAACTATTGGTTTGGTTGGGAAAAAAATTTGGTCGGGAAGTCGCACAAGGGCTGTTAATTGATTTGAGATTGACTCACCAAGAGATTTCCGAAGCCTTGGGGATTACGCGGATCACGGTGACGCGGCTGATGGCGAGGCTGGAAGAAGAGGGATTGATCGATCGCTCCCGCCCTCAATACATTGTCTTAATTTCCCGTTAACTTCGCATTTTTGACATTTTTGAAAGCAATTATAGATTGATCTGAAAATCAGATTTCCCCGTTTACTATCAGTGGACTTGCGCTATAAGAAGAGGGTTTGAATCCCTTGTCATCAGCCAGATTGTCGATCGGGGTACACGCATCAAAATAAAGTTTTGCTTGTTACCAGGATCTGCCTGGTAATGCACATATGGAAGCTCTGGATCTCTTGCGCCTGCTATCAGGGAATTTATTCTCAAAACGGGATAACGCCAAGTGTGAGGGTTTTCCCAGACGTGGTTAATCAAAATGTTTTAAACATCTGAAAACGATAAAAAAAAGGTTTGTAGTGCCGAATGCGAGTCCCATCTTCTGCTGCGAACTCGCATTGCACACTACAAACCTTATTTGTTACTATCGTCGATCGGCTCTAATCTCAGATAGTTACAAAGCATCCGCTATAGCGGTTCTCACAAAAGTGAGGTATGCCCTATGCGCGGTTTGCCCTATCGCGGATAGTACCTCATACCAGAGTACAGAAAGGCTATACTTTCTTGGCATATTTCGTAAATCCGGTGATAACTGTGCTTTGTGCATACATCTTTTGTTCGGGGCTGGGAATGCAAGTCGTCAGATTTTGCTGAGGACTTTTCAACATCATTAAACACCAGTTTGATTAATGACTTCTGGAGAATTATCCGGTTGAAGTTGAGTGGGTTGCTGGAAAATGGCAAAGATTGCTCGCACCACAAACAGCACCATCACCACTGCACCCAGAGCAAAAACGATATCGCCCGGAATACGCAACCACACTGTCCACTGCATCCAAGCAGACCCAATTACCTCTGCACTGCGGGCATACCAAGTGCCGTGATTTACTGACTGCACTAATTGATAAAAGCCATTGGGAATTAATCCCAGCACTAACATCATCACCAGTCCTCCATTCAGCAACCAAAAGGAAGCCCGCAACAGTTTTTCATTCCAAGCGCGATCGGGTACAATCTCTCGCAATGCGAATAGCATTAAGGCTATTGCAAGGGAACCATAGACACCAAATAGGGCAGAATGCGCGTGAATTGGAGTGATGTTCAAGCCTTGGGAGTAATAGAGAAAAATTGGTGGGTTAATCAAGAAGCCAAAGACACCCGCACCTACCAAATTCCAGAAGCAGGTTGCCAGGAAAAAGCGCATAGGCCAGCGATAAAAACCTTCTGCTTCTTCGGAAAAACGCAGGGTTTTAATTACTTCAAAACCTATCAGAGTTAATGGCACTACTTCTAGGGCAGAGGCCACAGAACCCATTGCTGCAATAAATGACGGCGTTCCTGCAAAGTAAAGATGGTGCAGCGTTCCAATCACTCCACTGCCTAGATATAAAATCGTAGTTAGATAGGTGGCTCGCAGGGCTGAGGATTTCTTCAAAAATCCCAATTCGCTGCACAAATAGGCGATCGTTACCGTCGCAAAGACTTCAAAAAATCCTTCTACCCAAAGATGTACTACCCACCAACGCCAATATTCTGCCACGCTCAAGGCAGTATGGTTTGTGTACATTAAACCTGCTGAGTAAAACAGAGGAATAGTAATCGCACTGTAGAGAAAGAAATGATTGAGTCCTGTGCGATCGGCATCATTTTTTAAGGCTGGCTTGAGGGCGCGATACATCAGCCACAGCCAGAACACCATGCCGGCAATTAATAGCAATTGCCAAACGCGCCCTAATTCGATATATTCATAGCCTTGATGTCCCCACCAGAAACTGTTTGTTCCTAGCAGTCCCTGAATTCCGGCCCAAGAACCAACGAGAGAACCGACAACAACTACTGTGAGCGCGATTAGCAATATCCCATTTCCCCAACCTTGTCCCTTCGGTTCGTGTTTGCCAAAACGGGGTGCGAAATACAGTCCGGCGGCCAGCCAACAGGTGGCGATCCAAAAGATAGCTAACTGTAAATGCCAGGTGCGAGAAGCTGCATAGGGCAGGAATGTTTGGAGAGGAATGCCATAAAATCCATCTCCTTCTACGGCGTAGTGAGCAGTCACCATCCCCATAATCATTTGCATCAGAAATAAGGCCATAGCCACTCCAAAAAATAGGCTAGTTACCTTCTGGCTGGGGGTGGCTAAACGAATTGCGGGACGGCTGGCTACGGTCAAAACATCGTCTGCTTCTTCCTGAGTGATGTAAACTAACAGGAAAAGTGCGATCGCCGCTATCAGAACTATGACTGACACAATCGACCACACGACAAACTGACCGGGGGGTTGATTTCCCACTAGGTCATCGTGGGGCCAGTTTGCTGTGTAAGAAAATGGGGCATTGGGACGGTTGGCTACGGCCGCCCAAGCTGTCCACGCAAAAAATGCGGTGACAGCATGGATTTGGCGATCGTCTTTGAACCAGCCATCAGGAATGGAGTGGATGCGCGAACCGTGAGACAGCAACTCTTGGTAGTCCTGAAAGACTTGTTGCAGACCCAAAGTTTGGGCATTTGTGAGAGCTAAAGTATCGGTTTCTCGATCGTAACGGTTGACCTTAAAGTCAGCTTGAACCCGTGCTTGGAGACTGGCCCGTTCCGGTGCTGGTAGTGCCTCTAAATCGCTCTGGGAAAATTTAGGATCGTTCTGATATAGCACTCCCGCCGCTCCCAGCGCCCAGCGGTGCAAAACATCAGCACTCCAATCGGGAGCCAGATAGCTGCCGTGTCCCCAAATACTGCCGATATGCTGTCCGCCCCGTCCTAAATAGGTGGTTTGTCCGAGATCGATGTCTTCTGCGCTGATAATGATTTCCTGTTGGGGAGAAGTCATGGCGATCGGAATCGGAGGCGCGTTTTGACGGATGGCTGCTCCTGCTCCTAATAGCACCGTGAACGAGATAATGCAAATCAGCGTCAACCATGCTGGTAAACTAAAGCCTTTTTTTTGGGAGCCCTCTGCTATTGGAATGCCAATAGTTGAATTTGCCATAGTGATATTTTTCCTTTTGTATGTATTGTGATGTTGCTTTTGTTTTGCTGCAGAAAATTTGCAATTGATTGAGTGTTATTCAATAACGAGCTTTTCAGATGCCATATTTTCTAAGTTTCAGAATAGACTAAAGCGCCTTGAGGTTTTGACATTTCAGCCTGATTGAGATAGATGTGACAGTTTGTCTCTCGACAATTGTGACATAAAATGTTGGAAAATCTCATCTTTATCAAGACAAAATTGATTAATTGTAAAAAAAATTATTAAAACTTTACCTATCAAAGCTAGAGCTTAAAAGTAATATTATATCGGTAGATTACTAACAAAAACGGTTCCTAGTACGGACGGTGGTCAGCAGTTTTTTGCGGACGGAAGTCCGCACTACCAACCTTAGTTACGACAGCTAGTCATATCAAATCCTCTCTTCATGGGAATAGTAAATTCACTTTTGACAGTTGACTGTTGACTGTTAACTGTTAATATCATGTATGATTCCAACCTGAATTGATATCAACCGTCAACAAACAGTACAATAATGCCATTGATTGTTAAACCATATACATAACAAATAAAATATTTGTGTTATAAGTGTTAAAGTTGTATTTGCTTTTCTTGCTGGTCAGCAGCAGTTTGATTGAACTCAATCATCTGCTGTTTTATTCAATTAACAAAAATAAACAAATTTAGTTCAAAAAATCCGCGATTATTATTGTAATAATGGGCGATGAATCAATATGGATGAGATGGAAGGATTGCGACAGCGAGAACTTTGCGATCGCTTAATGCTTGACTATCGAGAGATGGCTGCGACAGCAAAAAAGCTAGGGCTGAGCACCCATGCTTACATTCAGCAAAACACAGGGTGGGTTTTGTTTGAGGAACTTTACTATCCGCCAGGAACAATAGTTGTAACTGAGGATTTGTGCTGCATTCCGTTAATCTTGTATTCTAAATCAAAACGATGAAGGGAATTATTTATAACCTTTTTCAAAAATGTGATTAGTCACTCAGTTTTAGATTGGAGGGATTGAGGGATTGAGAGATTTAGGGATGGTAATTTTATTAAAGTTGGAGTCTAAACCATGAAAAACCGTTGGATTAAATGGCTTCAGTTTAGCCTGACTGCTTTGCTGGTTGTGGGTGCGATCGTCCTAATCAACCACTACGGGATCGAGCAAATTAGAGCTAACATCAGTCAGTTTGGAATTTGGGCACCGTTGGTGGTGATGTTGCTGCGAATGGTAAGCATTGTGATTCCTGCCCTACCGGGTACTGGTTATTCGCTGCTAGCAGGTGCATTGTTTGGGTTTACCCAGGGTTTAATCGCGATCGCCATTGCTGATGCGATCGCCTGTACCATTAATTTCTACATTGCCAAACGCTACGGACGCCACCTCGTGCAAAAAATTGTCGGGGAAAAATTCATGGATAAAGTAGATTCTATTAATCAGAATTACCTAGAAAGTAATATCTTTTTAGTAACGGCTTTACTGATGACTGGGCTGTTTGACTTTGTTTGCTACGGTGTCGGATTAACTCAAATGAAATGGCGGAGATTTATCACTACTTTGACGCTGAGTCTTGTTGTGGCAAAACCTCCATTAGTAGCTCTGGGAGCAGGCGTTCTCGAAGGCGGTAAGTTGTTGCTAGGATTTGCATTGTTAGGAATGTTTTTACTAGCATTGGTGACAGGTTGGTTGAATCGCAAACACAGTTTACCGTCTTGATTGGTAGAATTTTATTGGCGACATTGCACGATTTAAGATCGTGTCCGCTGGATTACCATCACAAAAAAGATCGCGCGTGCGGAATGCGAGTCCCTAATCCAAAAGTGGACTAAAGTCTGCACGCGCGATCCTTTTTTATTGTTATCAATCCCAGAGCGGACAGGATTTAAGATTTTTTTTAACCGTAGATAGAGGCAGATAGAGGCAGATATTTTTTAGATATTTGCCTCTGTCTCAACTAATTTAATTTGTCGTTAATGCCTTCAACAAATAAGCCCGAGTTCCTGTTAAAGTCGCGCCCTTGGCATTTTGGAAAGTGTAAGCTCCGTAGTTAGCCCCATTTTTAGTTTGCCACAACTTTGCTTTAATTCATCTAGCCGAAGCAGATTGTACAGCCTATTGCTACTTAAAATTAACTAAATTGGCTGAGGTAATTATTTTTTATGTGATGTGTCTCTGAAAGTACCTAAGAATAAAGCTTTTAATACTAAGTTCAGTTATTGACCGTACTCGTTAATAATAAATTTTTCAATAAATCTGCTTAAAAATTGTTTAAAAAAACTAGCCAGTTGACAGTTGGGGATTAGAATCATTGTCGCAATTAGCTCTTGATTATTTTATCAATAGAAGCCATGAAGTTTAAGTCCCTCAAATCTGTGAATCCGGGTTGAGTTTTCGTTTGTTTGGCGGTAAGTTCGATCGCTGGTACTGTGACTGTTAGTTCTGATTTGCAACAAATGCCCCTGCGATCGCTCCTACAACCCGAAAGTGTGATCGGGAGCATCTCAGTTATGAAATAAGTAGAAATACTCAGGCAAAAGCCAGATTAAGATAAGAGCAGCGATGCTTGAGAACTTGAGAGATATTGTTGCGGTTCCATTGAGCGCCCGATATTTTAATTCTACGCCCAATCTGCTTAATGGTCGATTCAACCGTAGGTAGTGCCCTGAAGGAAAGGATCAGAGTAAGCTATGATTAGAGAGAAGTGTTTGCCATAGCGTGATATGACATTATTCATTCATTGTTGCCCTAATTGTGGTGAGCGAAGAAGTTAGTCGGAACGGTAAAACTCGGCATCATAAACAAAACTATAAATGTCGAGAATGTGGTCGTCAATTTGTTTTAAATCCGGAATGGAAACCTATTACCAAAGAACAACAGGAGTTAATGTCACGGATGCTACTTGAACGTATTTCTCAGGCAGGGATTGCTCGGGTACTGCAAGTGTCAAAAGATACAGTCCAGCGATATGTTAATATAGCAATCCTAAATCATTTTCTATGTATAGGTGTACTGATAGATTTTGGGGAAATCAAATTTATGTTCCTTTGTGAAAAACTCAAACAAAAATTTAATTATCTTAAAAGACTTACATAAATACCAATATTTTCGTAAAAAATTTTTAGATTGTAACCAAATATCTTCAACCGGATTTTGATCGGGAGCATTGGGAGCAAATAAAATACAAGTAATTGACAAATCATCAGGTTCTTTGTCACGATTAACTTCTGACAAATAATCTCTAAATTCTCCATATTTATGATAACTAGCTCCATCCCAAATCAAGATAATTCTCCGCAATGAGTATTTATTTTGTAAATATTTTATGAATTTAACTGTTGATTTTCCATCGCCAGATTCATAACCTTGAACATGGAATTGTTTGGTTTGATAATGAGCGTGCACCAAAATAAGTTTGTCTATTTTTTTGATTGGTAATTGGGACTTCAATTTTTAGGTCAGAGCGACCCCAAGCTTAGCCGTTGATATCGCCATGAAGTAGATGACATTCATCTAAAAAAAATACTATTATTTCTCCAGATTCTATGCCACCTTTGTTTTTGGCTAAAATCTTGTTAATTTCTTTCCTCTTTTTTTTACCAGTTCTCGATCGGATTTGGGATTAATTTTCTGAGTTTTTTTTCCAGGTAATCTTTGCCAGAGATAAAAATGCATAATAGCTCTGTTTTGACTTATAGCTGACACCAAATTGTCGCTCTAAATAAGTAACCAGCTCATCGAAATCCCAATATTCTTTATTCTTTAGCCATTCCATTACTTCAGTTTTGTGTAGAGATGTTAAATATCCTTTTGACCCTTTATGCCCTAGTTTGATTCCTGCGATGCCTTTGGTTTTAAATTGTTTTTTCCAATAACCAATAAAAAATTTACTTACACCTAAAATTTTGCTAATTTCATGGTAAAGTTTACCTTCTATAGCCATCCTTACGGCTACTGCTCGCTTGAGTTCTCTTACAGTTCGATCACTTTTAATGAAAGATTCTAACGCCGCTCTTTCTTTTTCCATATCTTTCTGTGGTAGTTGTAAGTTATTCATCTTTTTATTGTCACAATCAATGATTGCATATAATTATATCATAATAAGTGTAGATAATGATTTAGGATTGCTATAGTCCTCACAGAAGTCGCTCGCCAACAACAGTGTTTATTTGACAACAATAAACAGAGTATTGAGGATAGAATAGTAAGTGTAAGTCAACCCCATATTCGTCCTATAGTCAGAGGAAAAGCCGGGAAAAGCGTAGAGAGGCGAGCCAAACTATCAGTTAGTTGTTTTGAAGGATATGTATTTTTAAACCGGATTAGCTGGCATAACTTTAACGAATCAGGGGACTTAAAAGCACTCTTTAGAAGCATATCATAGGTTCACAGGATATTATCCAGAGTCAGTTCATGCATATCGCATTTACCGTAAAGCGTGAAAACCGAGCATGGTGTAAAGAAAGAGGCATTAGAATTAGTTGACCACCTCTAGGAAGACCAAGAGCAAATGTGAGTAAAGCAAAAAAGAAGCAAGCTAAAGAAGATGAAAGAATTAGAAATGCAATAGAGGGAAAGTTTGGGGCTTGCGGAAAAGAAGATTCGGTCTCAATAGAGTGATGGCTAAACTCGATAATACCTCTGGTACGGTTATTGCAATTACTTTTTTGGTTATGAACCGATGTTTCCTGGTGGCGCCGGGTTTTTTGTGTATTTTTATGTCTATTTGCAAAAAGAACACCTGTTTTTAGGCCGAAAATAATCTACAGTTATTATTGGGGGGATTCGATACCAAAAAAACTTATATTTAACTGAGCTTTCAGATATTGTGAGTTCCTGTTCTTAGTTTGCGATCGATTATTCAACAAGCCCTAATTATACTACTTTCAGCCACTCTGATAGCCTAAAATTGGTATTTAGGAGAAAAAATCTCCTAAATTACCTAGTTTTAGGCAAATTTTCTCTCTCTAGACAGAGATGTGGAGATGCTAGGGGACTAGACTCGTGGATTGCAATCTTAAGTGTAAGCTTCCATTGGCAAACAAGAACACACAAAATTACGATCGCCAAAAGCATTATCTATCCGCCCCACCGCAGGCCAAAACTTATATTCGCGAGTCCAAGCAGTCGGATAAGCAGCTTGCGCGCGAGTATAAGGACGGTTCCACTCATCAACCATCAGAGATTCTGCAGTATGCGGGGCATTTTTCAAAAGATTATTTTGCGAATCCACATTACCTTTTTCAATCTCCGCAATTTCGCCTCGAATCGCAATCATCGCATCGCAAAAACAATCTAATTCCTGCTTCGATTCGCTTTCCGTCGGTTCCACCATTACCGTACCCGCGACAGGCCAAGAAACAGTCGGCGCGTGATAGCCGTAATCCATCAACCGCTTAGCGATATCATCAACTTCGATAGCAGCAGATTTTTTGAGAAGCCGCAAATCTAGAATACACTCGTGCGCCACTAAACCCGATTTCCCTTTATACAAAACCGGATAATAAGATTCTAACCGATGCGCCATGTAATTAGCATTAAGAATTGCTACTTTTGTCGCTTCAGTTAAACCAACTCCTCCCATCATCCGAATGTACATCCAAGAAATAGTCAAAATGCTGGCACTTCCCCAAGGTGCGGCCGAAACAGCACCAACAGATTCTATCTTACTCCCCCCCTTGGTAAGGGACGATTCTATCTTGCTCCCCCCCTTAGCAAGGGGGGGTTGGGGGGGGTAAGCTCTTGATTCTGCATCAGTAGAAGGCAAAAATTCTACTAGATGAGGCATAACTCCAATCGGCCCCATCCCAGGCCCGCCGCCGCCGTGAGGAATGCAGAAAGTTTTGTGCAAATTCAAGTGACAAACATCAGCACCAAAATCACCGGGGCGGCACAAACCAACTTGAGCATTCATATTTGCGCCGTCCATATAAACTTGTCCGCCGCAGTTGTGGACAATCTCGCAAATTTCTTTAATTTCTGACTCAAACACGCCGTGGGTAGACGGATATGTCACCATCAAAGCAGCCAATTCATTTTTGTGCTTTTCCGCTTTTTTCTGCAAGTCGGCGACATCAATATTCCCCTGGCTATCGCACTCAATAGCAACTACTTTCATTCCCGCCATGACAGCGCTAGCCGGATTTGTACCGTGGGCTGACTGGGGAATTAAACAGATATTGCGGTGAGATTCGCCTCGGTGTTCGTGGTATTGGCGAAGGACTAACAATCCCGCGTATTCTCCCTGGGAACCGGCGTTTGGCTGCAAAGAAATTCCCGCAAAACCGGTGATTTCTGCCAGCCACTGTTCGAGTTGCACGAACATCATTTGATAGCCGCGAGTTTGATTGCGGGGTGCAAAGGGATGTATATTCCCAAATTCGGCCCAAGTTACCGGCAGCATCTCGGCTGTTGCATTCAATTTCATCGTGCAGGAACCCAAGGGAATCATCGATGTATTCAGCGATAAATCCTTGGTTTCTAAACGGTGCAAGTACCGCAACAGTTCAGTTTCGGAATGGTAATTGTTGAAAACTGGATGGGTGAGATAGCTGGTTGTGCGATCGCAAAAATCTGGTAAAGTCAAATAGGAATTTAATGCGTCTGCATCCAGCGGAATGTTGAGAGCGTTCTGCCCCTCAACCCTGATATAATCCTTATTCTGTCCGAAAATTTCCCATAAATCTTGCACGTCTTCAACAGTAACAGTTTCATCTAAAGTGATTCCGACTGTCGCCTCATCAAAAACTCGAAGATTAATGTTGCGAAGTTGGGCAGTTGCTAGAAGTTCTGACAGCGGTTTGTCTCCCAATTCTACTCGCAGAGTATCGAAGAAAGGTTGAGAACCAATTTTGTATCCGAAACTTCTTAAACCGGATGCCAAAAGTGCAGTTAAACTCCATACTTTTTCTGCAATGTCTCTGAGTCCAGACGGGCCGTGATAAACAGCATACATACTCGCCATCACTGCTAGCAAAACTTGAGCAGTACAAATATTGCTAGTTGCTTTTTCGCGGCGGATGTGCTGTTCGCGAGTTTGCAAAGCCAAGCGTAACGCAGACTTGCCGTTGGCATCTTTGGAAACGCCGACAATTCGCCCCGGAACTTGCCGTTTAAACTCTTCTTTTGTGGCGAAATAGGCTGCGTGGGGCCCTCCGAATCCCATCGGCACTCCGAAGCGCTGGGTGCTTCCTACGGCTATGTCAGCGCCGAATTCGCCGGGGGGCGTAAGCAGGCAAAGGCTCAAAATGTCGGCGGCGACTGTGACTAATGCGCCGACTTCGTGTGCCGATCGAATAAAATCCCTATAGTCGTAAATTGTGCCGTCTGTTGCTGGGTATTGCAGGAGCGCGCCGAAAATTGTACGATCGAACTCAAAGCTTTGATGGTCGCCGACAATCACCTCAATTCCCAGCGGCTTAGCGCGAGTTTGCACCACTTCAATCGTTTGAGGGTGACAATCTTGAGCCACAAAAAACGCTTTCGCCCCCTTTTTGCTAGCGCCGTAACTCACCGCCATCGCTTCCGCCGCCGCAGTCCCCTCATCCAGCAAAGAAGCGTTAGCAATTTCCAAACCCGTGAGGTCGATTATCATTGTTTGGAAGTTCAGCAAAGCTTCCAATCGCCCTTGGGCAATTTCGGCTTGGTAGGGAGTGTAAGCTGTATACCAGCCGGGATTTTCCAGGATATTCCGCTGGATGACCGGGGGTGTGATGCAGTCGTGATATCCTGTGCCAATGTACGATCGAAATATCTGATTTTTTGCAGCAATTTCTTTCAATTCTGCCAAAGCAGCGTACTCGCTTTGCGCTGCGGGAAGTTGCAGGGGTTGATTCATGCGAATCGCCGCAGGAACAGTTTTGTCAATCAACTCATCAAGGCTGGAAATACCCAAAACATCCAGCATTTGCTGGATTTCGCTGGGTGTCGGGCCAATGTGCCGCCCCGCAAAACCACCGATGGGGGAAAGGTTTTGCTGCTGGCTGGGTTCAACTTGCGGGCTGTAGAGTACCAAGGCGGATTCTCCTGAGTTAACTTTTGCTTCTTTGTTTGTAACATTTAGTCACAAAAGAAGGAAGAAGGAAGAGGGAAGAAGGAAGAAGGAAGATAGAAGATGGAAGAGGGAAGATGGAAGATGGAAGATGGAAGAGGGAAGATGGAAGATGGAAGATGGAAGAGGGAAGATGGAAGATGGAAGATGGAAGATGGAAGATGGAAGAGAAACGATTTCCCACTCTCCCACTCTCCCACTCTCCCACTCTCCCCCTCTCCCACTCTCCCAC
>NZ_CAWPRX010000009.1:0-30124 GCF_963890365.1 Tychonema sp. LEGE 07196
CAGGTGGGAGACGGGGAGAGGGGGAGAGTGGGAGAAGAAAGGAGGGTTATTCTAGTGATTCGCTGTCGCCAATTGTGAGGGCGAGTTGATAGATTTGGCGGCGGGGGAGGGATGTTTGTTGGGCGAGTTGGCGGCTGGCTTGGGAACGGCTGATGCCTTCTGCTATTAATGTTTGTAATTCGGCTTTGATGGCGTCTTCGGAGAAAATTGGTGCGTCTGTTTGCAGGCCGCCAATTACGAGGGTAAATTCTCCTTGGGGTTCGCGTGCGGTGTAAAGTTCGATCGCACTTTCGATACTACCACGCCAAAACTCTTCGTGCATTTTTGTCAATTCCCTGGCCAGCACAATCTGTCTGTCGGTTCCCAAGGTATTTGCTAAATCTTGTAAAGTTTGCCGCAACCGGTGGGGAGATTCGTATAATATTATAGTGCGGGATTCTATTTGCAAAGCTTCTAAACTCTGTTGGCGTTCTTGACCTTTGGCTGGTAAGAAACCTTCAAATACAAATCTCTCGGTGGGTAATCCTGATGCAGCTATTCCAACAATGCAGGCAGTCGGGCCGGGAATCGGAATAATGTTAATATTAGCATCGGCGCAAGCTTTGACTAACTCGTATCCGGGGTCTGAAATTCCCGGCATTCCAGCATCGGTGACGAGGGCGATACTGTTCCCTAACTGCAGTTTGTCGATTAATTCGGGGAGTCGCTGCTGTTGGTTGTGTTCGTGATAGCTGATTTGGGGGGTTTTGATTTGAAAGTGGTGCAAAAGTTTGCCTGTGTGGCGGGTATCTTCGGCTGCGATGAAGTCTGCTGCTTGCAAAATTCGGATAGCGCGATATGTCATGTCTTCGAGGTTGCCGATTGGGGTTCCGACAATGTAAAGTGTTCCTGTGTTAGGATTTGGCTGCATTTTAAGAGTGGGATTTTTTAACCGCAGATGAACGCGGATTAACGCAGATATGAAAACCGGATTATTTTTGGGATTGGCGACTTTAGATTTAGTTTATTTGGCTGAATCTCCTCCGGGGGAAAATCAGAAGGTTGTTGCTGCTGATTGTACCATTGCTGCGGGCGGGCCGGCGGCGAATGCTGCGGTGACTTTTAGCTATTTGGGGAATGCGGCGTTATGGGCTGGCGTTTTGGGCACTGGCGCGATCGCCCAATTGATCCGTGCAGACTTAGCGGAGTATGATATTAGGATAATCGATTTGCAACCAGGGATCTCGCACTCTCCACCAGTTTCTTCGATTATTGTAACTGAAGCAACGGGCGATCGATCGGTAATTTCCATCAATGCTACGAAATCGCAAGTTGACAGTCAAACAATTAACCAGGACATTTTAACATCAGTTAATATCATACTGTTTGACGGACACCAAATTCCAGCCAGCCAAGAAATCGCTAAACTCGCCCAATCAAAAAACATTCCCATCGTCCTCGATGGCGGCAGTTGGAAACCCGGATTAGCAGAAATCTTACCCTTCGTTAAATGGGCCGTATGTTCCGATAACTTTCATCCGCCAGACTGCAAAAATTCCCAACAAGTCTTTGCTTACCTCTCAGCAGCCGGAATTCCCCACATTGCCATCACGCGCGGCGAAAAACCGATTAAATACCTCAGTAAAGGCAGTTTCGGCAGTTTAGAAGTGCCTCAAATCCAAGCTGCAGACACGTTAGGCGCAGGCGACATTTTTCACGGCGCTTTCTGTCACTATATTTTACAAGACAACTTTACAAATGCCCTCACGGCAGCCGCCAAAATAGCTTCCAATTCCTGCAAAACTTTCGGAACCCGTCAATGGATAAAAAACATTCAACCTTAACTTTAAAATAACCCAAATATCCGGAAAAAAGCGATCGCACCCAGAAAACAGAAACAGACAACACTTGTTAAGCTAAAATAATCATATCAACCCTCTCCTTTCTTCCTTCGCGCCCTTTGCGTCTTCGCGGTTCGCCCAAAAAATCCACAAATCAAACAAGATTGCTATATTAGTAAAACACCTGCAAGCAAAACAAAACTACCCCACAACAAAACACTCAAATCATGGCTGAAACTCAACCTTTAAGCATCACACTTCCCCCCTTGCGGATTACCCTAACCGAACAACAACAGGTTAATCTAGAATGGCTGACGCAAAACTTACCAAACCTACTCGCAGCAGCGCCAAGCAAACCAGAAGTCCCAGACAACTTGAAACAGTGGGTAGCGGCCAACAAATTATTAAATCTACCAGATGCAGAAATCATTCAAGCCCTCGTAAATACCGGCATAGATGCCGAAACAGCAACTGCAGAAGTTACCGAAATATCATCTCATCCCTACTTCCAAGCAGGTAGCCATTACGTACAGCTATTGCAGAAACTGGAATCGCAACTCAACATCAACAATCAATTAGCCGCACTCTCTTCCAAGTTTGGCACAATCGAACGCAAAAGCAGCCTTTCCAGAGAGTATTTCCTAGAAAATTACTACGCTAAAAATACTCCCGTAATTATTACCAACATCATGCACAACTGGAAAGCATTGCAGTTGTGGACACCGGAGTATTTGCAGCAAAAATATGGAGATGCAGAGGTAGAAATTCAAGCCAACCGCAACTCAGACCCGGATTACGAAATCAAGGTACACAACCACAAAAAAATCGTTTTCTTCCGCGAGTATGTAGATATGGTCGTCAACGGTGGGCCTAGCAACGACTGCTACATGGTTGCTAACAATCAAACTCTGGAAAGAGAAGAATTTAAATCGCTATTTAACGACTTTGAGATTTTCCCAGAATACCTCAATCCCGGCGATACAAAAGGCAGAGTTTTCTTTTGGTTCGGCCCGAAGGGTACAATTACGCCGCTGCATCACGACCCAGTTAACTTAGTTTTAGCACAGGTATCGGGACGCAAGCTGATTAAATTGATTTCTCCGCAGCAAACACCTCTGCTTTACAATCATGTCGGAGTTTTTAGCAAGGTTGACGGCGAGAATCCCGACTATGACAAATATCCGCTTTACAGAGATGCGAAAATTATTGAGGTAATTTTGGAACCGGGAGAAGTTATATTTATTCCTGTGGGTTGGTGGCATCATGTAAAATCGCTAGAGGTGAGTATTTCGGTGTCGTTTACTAATTTTGTGTTTCCCAATTATTATGAATGGAAATATCCTCATATTAATTGGTAGTTGTCAGTTGTCAGTTGTCAGTTGGTAGGGGCAGTGCCCCCGTGCCCGTCCTCTTAGTTGTCAGTTGACAACTTGCTGCGTTTATCAGCGTTCATCTACGGTTTAAAAAATGAAAAATTTTGAAGAATTAAGCGAAATTGCGCGGGCGGCGGCTTGGGGGGCGACAGATATTTTGCAATCTTACTATCGCCCCGATTCCCAGACTCCAAACCTGGACATTCAAGAGAAAAAAGACGGCCCAGTTACTGCGGCCGATGTCGCTGTTAATTCTTACATTTTAGATGAATTGCAGTCTGTTTTAGGGAATGCAGAATTTGGCTATCTCAGCGAAGAAACTTACAAGTCTTATTTAGATAGTTACGGCAAAGTTCCTTTACCTCAATCTTGGGTTTGGATTATTGACCCTTTGGATGGAACGCGCGATTTTATTGACAAGACGGGGGAATTTGCCGTTCACATTGCTTTAGCGTTTGAAGGAAGACCAGTTTTGGCAGTTGTGGCTTGGCCCGAACAGCAAAAAATTTATTACGCTATTCGCGATGCGGGTGCTTTTGTGGAAAGTCGGGACGGTTCTGCGGTCAAATTGCAGGTTTCAGGGCGAAATATACTGGCGGATTTATCTATAGTAACCAGCCGCAGTCACCGGGGCGATCGCTTTAATCAATTGTTACAAAAGCTCCCTTGTCAAAATCAACTATCTGTGGGAAGTATCGGCTGCAAAATTGCGACAATTGTGGAACAAAAAGCTGATGTTTATATTGCTCTTTCTGGTAAGTCTGCGCCGAAGGATTGGGATTTAGCGGCACCGGAATTAATTTTGACGGAAGCGGGCGGTCGATTTACTCGTTTTGATGGTTCTGCTTTGCAGTACAACCGGGGAGATGTGAGTCAGTGGGGGGGATTGTTGGCGAGTAACGGTTGCTGTCACGATGCTTTGTGCGGGGATGCTGAGAGGGTTTTAGGGGAGATAGATTCGGGTTTGAAATAAGTGCGCGCGTGCGTTGGCGAAGCCTGTGCGATAGCACTTAGCTATCCCGTAGGGAATCGCCCTTAAATAATTGGTTATATTAATAATATCAATGATGTGGCAAAATGTATGAGCGTCAAAGAACTTGAAACAGCAATTATGAATTTGTCTGTTAAGGAACTATCGGAGTTAACTACTTGGCTGATAGAGTATCGCCAACAAGTTTGGGACCGGCAAATTGAAGAGGATTTGGGGGATGGGCGGTTGGATGCGCTACTTGATGAAGTTGATGCAGAGTATGAAGCTGGATTGGCTAAAGTGTTATGAAGCATCTGACTTTACCGCGTTTTTGGCACTGCTATCAGCAGCTACCTAAAGAAATACAAGCCTTAGCTGATAAAAATTACAATTACTAAAAGTCGCTCCGTATCATCCTTCACTGCATTTAAAAAAAGTTGGCAGTCGAAAGCAATTGCAATCGGTGCGAGTAGGCGATAATTACCGAGCCTTGGGAGTTGAGAAACCTGAAGGTATTGTATGGTTTTGGATAGGGACTCATGGCGATTATGATGCAATTTTAGCTCAGAAATAAAGCACCCAATCTTGTGCATTTCATATCGCCCTTAAAGATTGTATCAAAAAACTGGTTGGGCGGGCGATGTCCCGATCGTGGCCGAAGGGTTCACCAACAATAATTGCCTAAAACTCATAATCTCGTAAACCCGCCCCCACGCAACTAAAAGTATCAGTAACCCGATCGCACATATCTATCAAAAAGACGATATTAATACTTAAATATAATTACACTGGCAACTCATTGATTTTGTGTTGAATTATCAACTTCGTACTGGATATTACGCAATATTACTTAATTAATTTTTGTATCTTTATCAAAAGTTTAATAACTAAGTGTTTTTATGGAGAAAAGTTTATATATTTTCTCTGAAACAACTGTTATGGTTGCTACAAGCTTCAAAAAGAGTTTCGGATGCAAGTCGCGAAACCGGGGAATTGTTGTCTTTTTTACCCGAGTCAGGTGTATTATGCCAAATTTAAATAATCGAGTTTCAGTAAGTGCGATCGCCTTTATCGACACTCAAGTACCAAATTATCAAAGTTTGATTGCCGGAGTAAAACCGGGTACGGAAGTAGTAGTTTTGGATGGGAATCAAGATGCGATCGCCCAAATTACTGAAGTTTTACGCGATCGAACCAATATTGACAGCATTCACATAGTTTCTCACGGTGTTCCCGGTAGCCTGCAATTGGGCGACGGTAGCTTGAGTTTAGATGATATTGAGGGCGATCGGGATTCTCTACAGAAGTGGTTTGCGCCACCCACTGAGTCGATCGGTCAAAATCGACCTAATATCCTACTCTACGGGTGCTCCGTAGCGGCAGGCGAGACAGGTAAAGCATTTGTCAAACGCTTGAGTGAGTTAACGGGCGCTAGTGTTGCAGCTTCCCAAAACCTCACCGGAAGTGCTGCAAAGGGTGGCGACTGGGAACTGGAAATCAGCAGCGGAGAAATCAAAACACCGCTAATATTTGCAGCCGAAGTATTGGCAGGTTACGAGTACGTTTTGAATAGTTTTGGTGCGGCTACCAATTTTGGTGCGGGGACAAATCCCTACGGTATTGCTACTGGGGATTTTGACCTCGATGGCAAACCCGATTTAGCTGTAGCAAACCAAGGATCTAATAATGTTTCTATCCTGTTAGGAAATGGCATCGGTGGCTTTAATCCCGCGCCTATTCCTACCTTGGCGGTGTCACGTCCCCAATCGATCGCGATCGGCAATTTTAACAATGATAATTTCCCCGACTTGGCAGTAGTTGGTAGCGGCACTGGTGGCGCCCTTTTCGTTTTCTTAGGAAATGGTACGGGCGGTTTTGGCAGCCCCACTCCATATCCTACAGGAGTATCTCCTATCTCGGTTGCAGTTGGGAAGTTTAACGGCGACAACTTTTCAGACTTAGCAGTAGTCAATTCAAGCCCTGGCAGTCCCTCTGGCACTGTCACAATTTTGCTGGCAAATAGCAGTGGCAGCGGGGCATTGAATTTCAACACTAACTTGAGCGGGCAGTCAATTCCCGCTTTCATGACAGTGGGGGACTTTAACGGAGATACTTTTTCCGATTTAGCTGTGCCGAACAGTTTATCTAACACCATTTCTGTTTTTTTAGCGAATGGCACCGGCGGATTTGGTGCACCTACTAATGTTGCAGCAGGGACAAATCCAAATTCGATCGCCACTGGGGATTTTAACGGAGACAATCTCCTCGACTTAGCCACAGCTAACAACGGTTCCAACAATGTCTCAATTCTATTAGGAAATGGCACTGGTGGCTTTGGTGCGGCCACTGAGTTTAGCGCGGGGACAGGGCTGCAAGGCATTGTTGCGAATGACTTTAGCGGAGACGGCAAACTTGACTTAGCAGTAAGAAGCAGCAGCGGCGCATCAATTTTAGTTGGTAACGGTACTGGCGGTTTTAGTGCACCCATTAACTTTGCTGCAGGCACAGATCCATATTCCATTATTGCCGACGACTTTAATGCTGACACTCTCCCGGATTTGGCAGTAACAAATAACGGTTCTGATAACGTTTCGGTGCTGCTAAATACACCTAATACAGTTAATTTTGGTACTGCAACATACAGCGGTACAGAAGGAACCACAGACACCGCAGTTGAGATTCCCGTCACCATCAGTGGCGGCACTCCCTTGAGCGATGTAACTGTGCCAATTGCGATCGACCCCAGCAGCACAGCTACCCAAAATTCAGACTACACCATTTCACCTACCTCAATTACATTCCCCGCAGGTGCAACAGGTGCCGCACTCACCCAGAATGTTGCAGTTACTATCAAACCCGACAATCTCCCTGAAAACGCCGAAACCGCAATTCTCAACTTTGGCACAATCACCGGAGGCGTTGCAGGTACAACAAAACAAACAACATTAACTATTGCAGCCAACGGTACTGTTTCTTATGCCATTGCCGCCGGTATTGCCAGCATTCCTGAAGGTAATAGCGGCACAAAACCTCTGACTTTCACTGCGACTCGCAGCGGCAACACAGGCGGGGCAAGTAGTGTCAATTATGCGATCGCCGGAACAGCTACAAACGTCAGCGATTATAACAACATCGGCGGCACTTCAGGGGCAACTACTGCTACTGGCACAATTAATTTTGCGGCTGGTGAAACATCCAAAACCATTACTCTCGATGTATTAGGCGACACCCTAGTTGAACCAGACGAAACCATTGCCGTCGCCCTGTCCAATCCCACCAGCCCAGGCGTAACACCGACAATTACCACTGCTACGGCTACCACAACTATTACTAATGATGATACCGCTGGCTTTACTATTAACCCAACAGCATTAACTACAAGTGAAGTCGGCGGCACTGCTACCTTCACTGTCAAACTCAACTCTCAACCGAGTGCTGATGTTACTTTCGGTTTGAGCAGTTCCAATGTTGCCGAAGGAACAGTTTCAACTAATAGCTTAACTTTCACCCCCGCTAACTACAATCAACCGCAAACAATCACGGTGAGTGGTGTTGACGATTTAGTAGCTGATGGCCCTCAACCTTACAAAATAGTCACGGCTGCTGCTGTCAGTACCGATGCTAATTACAATAACCTCGATCCTGATGATGTCGCCGTCACTAACAGTGACAATGAAACTCCGGGAATTACGGTGAATCCGACGGCGGGCTTGACTACAGGAGAAGATGGCACTAAGGCTGACTTTACTGTGGTTTTGAATACTCAGCCGACTGCTGATGTTACTATCGGTTTGAACAGTGATAATGTTGCGGAAGGAACAGTTTCAACTAACAGTATAACTTTCACTCCGGCTAGCTGGAATGTGCCGCAACCGGTTACAGTAACTGGAATTAATGACAGTATTGCTGACGGCGATATTGAGTACAAAATTGTCACGGCTGCTGCTGTTAGTACAGATGCGAATTACAGCAACCGAGAGGTAGCGGATGTTGGTATTACCAATCAGGACAATGATACGGTTGGTGTTTCTGTTAGTGTTGCCGAAACAACTGCTACCGAGGGCGGTGCAAACGGTACGTACACTTTAGCACTGAAATCGCAGCCGAGATCCCCTGTAACTCTCACTCTCACAACAGATAACCAGATTCAGCCGATCGCCCCTATCACTTTCACTCCCAATAATTGGAATGTCGCTCAACCCGTTACTGTGATAGCTATTGACGATGCGGTTGTGGAAGGTTCACACAGTGGCAAAATTACTCACAGTGCGAGCAGCACTGATGCTAAGTATAATGTGGTTGTGGTTCCAGGGGTGACAGTGGCGATTACCGATAACGATGTAGCACCACCGCCGCCGCCGACTCCAACGCCGACTCCGACTCCGACGACATCTGTCACTCCGACTCCAACTCCGACGACATCTGTCACTCCGACTCCAACTCCGACGACATCTGTCACTCCGACTCCAACTCCGACGACATCTGTCACTCCGACTCCAACTCCGACGACATCGGTCACTCCGACTCCGACTCCGACGACATCGGTCACTCCGACTCCAACTCCGACAACATCTGTCACTCCGACTCCGACACCGACGCCGACTCCGACGCCGATATCTCGGATATTTGACGACTCTGGGAAACGTAACGATCGACCCCTATCGATTAATCTGCCGCTAGGTAACGGAACTGGCGATCGGATTCAAACTGCTCCCCCCACGGTATATTTTTCCCAAGCTACTTACAAAGTTAGTGAAAGTCGTACAGGATTTGTTCAGGCAGAAATTACTCTTAATCGTGATGTAAATCTAAACAATCAAAACAGCATTTCCAAGGTGAATCTAGAACCTCCTACTGGTTCAGCTACTTTGGGAACAGATTGGTACTTTGCCCCCAATTCCTCTCGTGAAATCATCTTTAACTCAGGCGAAACTACCAAAACTTTCACAATTTTCATCTCATCGGATGGTCAAATTGAGGGAACAGAAAAAATCGAGTTTCGGATCGCCGCTCGGGATAATGCCACTATTAGCGGTCAAAGCACCGCCACCTTGCAAATTTTTGATGCTGACTCACTGTTTGTTGACACAAATGCTCCGATATCTGCTGGGTCTGCAGCCATCTGGGGAGACTACAACAATGACGGTACACTGGATATCCTTGGAAACAGAAGAATCTACGACAATAAAGGAACCTACGACAACAACGGTCAAAACTTGGGCGGATATGGCTTTAGCGAATGGAATCAAACAGCTTCAGGTTATGGTCCAGCCTGGGCAGATTACAACAATGACGGCAGGCTGGATTCTACGGGACTCGAAAACAATGGCAGCAACATTTTTAAGTACCAAACCTACAGCAACAGTAACCGCAACGGTGGGGTGAACTTTACCCCAGATGCAGTTCTGCTTGACAACCTCTCCTCTGCAATTGTTCTATCGAGTTGGGCAGATTACAACAATGATGGGCGTCCCGATCTGTTGCTCACTACACAAGGTTCATACCCAGACTACCCGATCGCCACCACGCTCTACCGCAACACAAAACCTGTTATGTATCAAGACCGCTTTCAAGACAGCAAAGCACGTCTCGATACTGGCGAACCACTATTTTCTACTAGCGAAATAGCTGGTGCTACCAGTCCTGGGGTTTGGGCAGATTACGACAATGATGGCAAACTCGATGTTCTGATCAAGGTAAGGGAGTCACAACAGATTCAATCAGTGCAATCAAGGCAAAAAGCCAAACTCTACCGCAACTTGGGCGATGGCGTTTTTCAAGACACTGCCGTATCATTACCTGGTTTAGGTTTAGAATTCCCTCGCTTTGGCGCCAATGTTTATGATATGGCCTGGGGAGACTACGACAACGACGGCAAACTTGATATTTTGCTCACGGGGGCGATCGACGGCGCGGACGGTTCATCCCAGCTTTTCACCAAAGTCTACCGCAACACAACCATTACCAATGGGTCAGCAAGCTTTGAAGACATAGGCGCACAGATACCTGGTTTGAGTAGCGCTAAAGCTGCTTGGGGAGACTACGACAATAACGGCAAATTGGATATCCTGCTCACTGGTTGGGAGCGACCAGATTTTACAAGTCCAGCAACAAGCGTCACCAAAATCTATAAAAACACGGGCAGTGGCTTTACCGACAGTGGCATACAAATCGACAGTGGCGCAAAGCCTGGTAAGAGTTGGGATGCCCAGCCTGCTTGGGGAGACTACGACAAAGATGGTAAATTGGATATTCTGCTCACGGGCTTTTCAGCAGACAACCCCAATGGGTTTATATACGAAAATGACTTCTTTACCAAAGTCTTCCGCAACAACACTGCGATCGCGAACACTCCTCCCAGTCCACCCGCACTACTACCGGCTAAAGTTTCTGGCCGAGAAGTTACCTTCAACTGGAACCGGGCAAAAGACGATCAAACTCCAGAACTCGGTTTAAGCTACAACCTGCGAGTTACGGGATCGGATGGCAAGGATATTCTTTCCCCAATGTCTCGCGACTACGACGGAACTCGGCAAGTAGTAGGCTTGGGAAATGTCAGTCAAAACACGCAGTGGCAACTCAAAGACTTGCCTCGTGGGGAATATAACTGGGGAGTGCAAGCAATTGATACTGCTTGGGCAGGTTCGCTCTTTGCCCCAGGAGGCACTTTTAGAATTGAAAACAGCCCGCCACAAGAGAAGATTCGTTTAGGCGGGAGGTACACCGAGTTTAACCAAGCCATCAAAGATGTATACACTGACCCCGACGGCGACCTGATTTGGTACCAGTTAACTCTAGAGGACGGCACTCCTTTACCATCTAGTGGCTCAAACACTAATTGGCTCCAATTTCAATCCAACCCGTGGGACAACACCATCACATTTAGTGGAATTCCCCCAAGCGGTTCGCAACCCTTCAAGGTGAAGTTAATAGCTACAGACAATTACGGTCCTGGTAGCGAACAGACTTTCACGGTGACAACAAAAGATGGTCGCTGGGTTATTGACGGTTACATTTCCGGTGCAACTGTCTTCCTCGACGCTAACAAAAATGGCATACTCGATCCCAACGAACCATCCACAATTACCGATACAGGCGGTAAATTCGATCTCAACATCCCCTTCGAGATTTTCGACACCAACAAAAACGGAGAAATCGACCCATCAGAAGGCAATATAGTAGCCATAGGAGGCACTGACACCGCCACCGGCTTACCCCTAGAAACACCAGTCACCGCACCGCCAGATTCCACAGTTGTCACCCTCCTAACCAGCTTAGTCGCCGACTTAACCGACAAAGGAACTGCACCAGAATCAGCCCAATCTTTAGTCAAAGCCGCCCTTGGACTCCCCGCTGATGTTGACCTAACTAGCTTAGATCCGATCGCAGCCACCAACCAAAATTTACCAGGCGGAGTCCAAGTCTTATCCGCAATGGTGAAAGTCCAAAACTTCATCACCCAAACCAGCGCTTTGATTGACGGCGCTTCCAGTGCAGTCAATACCGATATTGTCAAAGCTGTTGTCAGTTCAATTACTGATCGAATTCAATCCAGTACAATCTTAAACCTCAGCAACGCAGCAGCCTTAGAACCAATCATTCAGCAAGCAGCCGCAAAAATTCAGCAAATAGACCCCAGTTTCAACAGTCAACAAATCACCCAAATTACCTCGCAAGCAGCGACAGTAATGGCAACAGCCAATCAACGCATTGATAGCGCTGTTTCCAACCCAACAGCAACATCAATTCCTGAATCAGTTGCCCGCGTCCAACAAGTAGCCTTGGGCCCGACAACTCAAGATTTCAAAGCAGTTGGTACGGGAAACAAACCAATTTCCCTGGTAGTTACTGAGAATACCGGTGCTGCTTTAGATAGCCGAATTCAAGCAGTAGTTTTACCAGTTGGCCTTGCGACTCCCGTTCTCACCGGCGATGCAGATTTGGGCAGCAATTCCCCGAATGCAATTCTCGGTACAAATGGCGACGATATCCTGATTGGCGACAGCGCAGATAATGTATTGATGGGCATGAGGGGCAATGATTCCATTGATGGAACTCTCGGAAATGACACTGTTTTCGGCGGCAAAGGTAGCGATACTTTGCTCGGAAGTGGCGGTGATGATGCCTTGTTTGGCAATCGCGGCGCTGACATTTTGAACGGCGATGATGGCAACGATCTACTTTACGGAGGTAAGGGAGATGATTTGCTGACTGGCGGTTTTGGAAGTGATACTTTGACGGGAGGAATGGGAGTAGATAAGTTCTTGCTTTCTGCGAATTCCGGTACTGATACGATCGCAGATTTTGAACTCGGTCAAGACTTGTTAGTATTGGGTAGCGGGCTGGATTTCTCGCAGTTGGCGATTAGTCAAGATAGCGGTTCAACATTAATTCGTTTGGCACAAACTGGGGAGATTTTAGCTTCTCTCAGCGGAGTTTCTGCTAGCAGTATTAGCGCTGCTAATTTCGGATTAATTTAAGATTGAGTTGGATTCAATCACTTGTTTTAATAGTCTGGCAGATCCCCCCTAACCCCCCTTAAAAAGGGGGGGACAAGAATCTTCTCAAAGTCCCCCTTCTTAAGGGGGATTTAGGGGGATCTGGCCTCGGCGGTAAACGAGAGATCGAGAGGGTTTTAGATTTAAGTTGACACCAATGACCTAGCCTAAACCGTATTACTTCCACATCAGCAGCGCTGATAACGCATTCCCGGCAACTGCGAAACTAATCCCAACAATTCCAACTGCAAAAGTATACCAGAAACTGTTCCCGCTTCTAATCCCGCTGCTTCCACAATTGTGTCAAAAGAAATTGTCCCGGAGCCGATCGCACTTAACACCTTAGCCAATTCCGGCTCCAACGGCGGCGTGCGCTTCTCAACCGTCGGATTTGGGGGAAACAGCGACAACTGCTTGGCATTATCCAATTTTGGCATAGCTCCGAGCATTTCCAACAACCTGTCTTCGCTTAACAGCCGATCGCTATTCGGGAGAATTGGATGAGCACCTTTACTCAGCAACTCCAAACAACCAAAAGAGCGCTCATCATCCAATCTTGCCGTCAAAACATACACATCCCGGCAAAAATCATTAGCTTGATAAGCAGTAATTAACGCACCCGATTTGTGCGGAGCTTCAATCACAATTGTAGCGCGACTTAAGCCCGCAATTATCCGATTTCGGCGCGGAAAATTAGTTTTATTCGGTTGAGTTCCCGCCGGATATTCGCTAATTGCCAATCCCTGCTGCAACAGGCGATCGCACAACCGCTCATTCGGCCTAGGATAAACAACATCAACCCCAGTCCCAAAAACAGCCAAAGTCCGGCCACCCGCCTCCAAACAGCTTGTATGAGCCTCCGTATCAATTCCCGCAGCAAATCCCGAAACCACAGTAAACCCGTTTGTAGCCAAAGCCACACTCAATTTGCGAGTCCAACGCCGCCCGTATTCCGAAGGACTTCGAGTCCCAACAATTGCCACCGTCGGCGTAATTCCGCAATTTTCCTTAAGGTCAACTAAACCGCGATAGTACAGCACCGGCGGCGGATTGGGAATCTCTAATAACAAGCTGGGATAATCTGGATCGGCGGGTGTCCAAAAACAGGGATTTTTAATAAGATGTTGTTCAATAAATTCTTGGGGATTGAGTTTGGATCGTTCTTGCAAAACCGTTTCTATTGTCTGTTTCCCAAACCCTTCGACTCGCATTAAATCTGCGGGCTTAGCCGTCCAAGCTGCTGCCAAACTAGGAAAATGTTGGTGCAATCTTTGCAACAAAATTGGCCCGATACCGCTAATCTGCGACCATGCTAACCAGTAACCGCGTTCTTCTAGCAACGACTTGCCCTCAATTGATTTGAAAATGTTTTTATCATTTTGGGTGGGATATAGATTTTTTTAACGAACCGCAAAGGCGCAAAGAACGCGAAGGGAAGAAGAGAAAGAGTTAAAAATAATGGCTAAGCTTTCCAATCGACAAAACGGGCGTAAATATAAGCTATGATTTCCCCAATTACTGTCCGAAAACCTTCGCTCGATTTCCACCATTCCTGCGGGTTATAATCTTGCGGTTCTGCAGCTATTATCCCGACTTTAATTTCAGGATGCAGCACTTCTTTAAAAACCATCCAACTTCTGCGGGCGTGAGGGCCAAAGGAATAGAGATTAATTGTGTCTACTTTTAGGGGCGATGCAGCCAGCCAATCTCGAAGGGCGATCGCAGAAGCGCCTGTGCGGTGTTTCATGACATTCGGTGCGGGTACGGCTACCAGTTTGTCCTTATCAAATCCTAGGGCTATACAAGTCGCTGCTGTCAGTTCGGCATAATTTTTATATTCAGCGAGATAGTAGCCTTTACTTACTGGAATTCCCGTAGTAATTAATTGGCGGTATTCACCTTTTTTGAATTCGGCGATCGCACTTTCGATCGCATAATCCGGCAACCACCCTTCGACAACCAATATATCTGATTTCAGCGGCGAATTTACTGCAAAAAATGGATAAATATTTGTGATAATTAAGACCATTGCAATGATTAATCCCACGATCGCAATTACCCAACCTTCCCAGGTAATTGCCCACATTTCTCGGCGGCGGATCAGACTAATTTTGATTTGAGGTTTTCGCATTCTGGCAAAATTTCGATCGAGAGAATTCTTGAGGATTTACGCACCAATGGCTAGAAACTTGGTTTCTAGCCTCAGAGTGCGATCGCAAACTAAGCTTATATAAATCAGGCCAAAAAACCTAATTTTCGAGTGCAAAATTACATCCGTTAAATCCGCTACAGAATCCGCTGCCAATCTTCTCTACTGTTTTTGTTTGAGGTACTCAAAAACGCTCTTATCTCCGATGTCCTGCGGCATCGGTTGAAAGAACTTGCGGACTGCAAAAATGATGAACAATATTGCCCAAAATCCCAGCAACAACTGTTCGTTCTCCGGTGACAGAAAACCGAAAATATGTCCTAAAATCAACAGCGGAACTCCCGGAGTTAAAAACTTAGTTTCTAGGCGGTTGAAGCAAAAAGCTTCTTTAAAATAAATGCCATTTAATGCCGCAAAAGTAAAGCCAATTCCCCACAAAGTCGCTGGATTTTCGTACACTGTTAAAGCTAAAGGTTCGCTGCTTTGTAGGGCGACAAATACTGCTGCTGCGCCACCGATCGCCCAAAACGCCTGTAACGTTCGGTGCAGCGGAATCATGTAAATGTGAATAGTTGCTAAACTAACGCCTAAAGCTATCCAGAAACACGCAAAAACAGGCGTTAAAGCTTGGATTGCTGTTGGGTTGTCGCCGCTTTGCAACACCAGAGTAGCGCCCACCGCCAAACACAGCGCGGCCACTCCCAACCCGGCCCGGTAGATCAGCACTCCGGTGCGATCGCTTTGAGTAATCGTAAACTCGCCGAATTGCCCTTGATAGACTTCCGATTCATCGGGCGATTTCAGTAATTGCATCACAGCTTCCTCCTATCTATCAGACACGAATGTACTTCTGCCAAGATATACTTTATTGATAAACCAGTACAGCGGAACCGAGCGATGCCTAAATTTAACAAACCTCAACTTAACAAATCTAAAGTTAACAAGTCTAAATTTGACGATCGCCCAAATCAAACCAAACCTCTGCTTTCAGAATCAGAACTTCCTCCAGTCCAGCTTGATGAAACCATTGTAGCAGGCAGAAGACCGAAACCGTTCAACGACTTGCAGCGCTTGCTTGCCGAAATACCGGAATTGACAGGGGGGTTCAATCCAGAAGTGTTCGCCCATTTAGATGAAAATAACCCATTTAACGACAAGAAATTTGAAACCCAAATTAAAAAAATCTTAGGAACTAAAAATATTAATTCTACCCGCGACAATTCAATTAAATATCTAGAATACATCAAGCAACATATCCAATGTCCCTGCCAGGTTACGGGTATAGAAGAGTTTGAATGGGAAGAAGAGTATACAATGGGTTTGGGTAGCAAAAAAGAATATGCAAGGCTTAAAAAAACTCAACCTTCTTATACTGATAACTTCATAATTGACCGAGTTGAGGATTTTGTGGTTACTGAAGACGGCATTTTTACCAGAGTTCAGCGCGTCGGCGATCGCAAAAGATTTATCTTGCTTTTGTCAGAGTTAAAAGCAGTCGATGTTATCTCCCCAAACCATCAGTTATTGGAAGATTATGCAGTGTGGTGGATCAACTATTAAAGTCGGGGAAGATGGGAAAAAAATCTTCTTCCTTCTTCCCTCTTGTTGATGAATGATGACGGCAGGAGTCATGGTTAATCGGGAATTCTATCTATTAAATCCCGCACATTACTCGTTGCCGAACTTCTTAATTAAATTGAAGCAGCAAAGTGCGATCGCTCTACTTTTGCCAAAGCTTCCACCAAACTGCGAACAGCAGCAATCATCGCCACTTCGCTATTAAGTTGGCTGACAGCAGAACCGACACCAATACCCGCAGCACCGGCTCCAATAGCAAGCGGTGCGGTGACGCTGGAGATGCCCGAAGCGCAGAGTACGGGAACTTGTACGGCGCGGGAAATTTCAAAGGCGGAGGCCAAAGTAGGCGCTGCTTTTTCAATTAATCCTAAAGTTCCGGCGTGAATTGGTTGGGCGCTAGTGCCGCCTTCGGTTTGAATGATATTAGCGCCAGCTTTGACTAATTCTGTTGCTAACTGCACTTGTTTGTCGAGTGCCAAAATGTGGGGAACTGTGACAGAAAGCGTGATGTTCGCAAATAGCGATCGAGTTTCGCGAGTCAACTCCAAAACTTCAGAAGCTTCAAAGCGGCGGCCCTGTGCGTAGAAAGCATCAAAGTTGCCAATTTCAATCAAATCAGCGCCAGCTTCTACCGCAGCCACAAACTTTTGCGGTTCCACAGCCGATACACAAATTGGCAAATTTGTCAACTGTTTTGCCATCAATACCAAATCGCGATCGGCAGCAATATCGACAAATGTTGCACCGCCGAGATCCGCTGCTTTGACAACAGCCGCAACGTTGGCTGCATCAAAATTATTTAAACCGCTGATAATTTTCAAGGCGCGGCCTTGCTCAAATGCGCGCTGCAATTTAGAATTTACACTCATCGTTAGTTTTCCAACTCAAAAAATTTCTTAGACTCATTTTGACACGGATTAGAACAATTTTTAATTTTTTATTCTGAATTTTTAATTACACCCTTCAAAAAGAATGCAAATGTAGGTCAAGTCCCAACTTATATGGAAAAAAGCGCGATTCTGGAATAATATTGTGCATATTACAATTCTCTAAGCTCAAGGGCAAAAGTTATGAACGCATTTGATAGCTTAAAGATCGAGGGGTTTCGCCGTTTGTTTTCGGCAGAGGTAGAAATGCGACCCCTGACTGTGATGATTGGTGCTAACGGTGTTGGCAAAAGTTCTTTTTTAGAAATATTCTCACTTTTGGCAGCATCAGCCAACGGTCAGTTACAGTCCAAAATTTCTGAATTGGGCGGTCTAACTCAGATGGTAACATTAGACCGGGCTGATAGCGTTTCAATCTCCTTATCTATGCCTATAGAGAATCAGGAACCGCTCAACTATTCTCTGAATATTACAACCAAAGGTCAATTCTATGAAATTGGTTCAGAAACTCTAATTCAACAGCGCAATCGCCATGCTTCTCAACCTTTTAAGTATATTGAATCTCGCGGTTTAGATGTAATATATTTCAGTCCAGAGAATGAAAAACTACTACGCCCAAACTGGCAGTACAATCCTTTGGAAAGCTCACTCGCTCAGGTTCCTAAGATGTATCGGGAACCAGAAACATTGAGGCAGCACTTAGCTTCGTGTAGCTTTTATAAGGCTTGGGAGTTAAATCTTTCCCCTCAAAGTCCGATCCGTTTACCTCAATCTATGCGGCCTGCAACTTTGCCCGGTGCCAAGGGAGAAGATTTAGTTTCATGCCTCTATTACCTGCGAGAAACAGATCCAAATCGATTTGAAATTATCCAAGATACACTAGCTGCGGCTTTTCCTGATTTTGAAAGGTTGAGTTTTCCGCCAGTAGCAGCCGGAACTTTAGCAATGACTTGGAAGGATAGAAATTTTTCTCATCCTTTTTATATGCACCAACTATCCGAGGGAACGCTGCGATTTCTCTGGTTAATCACCTTACTGCAAAGCCGAGATTTGACTGCTGTCACGCTGATTGATGAGCCGGAAGTTAGTTTACATCCAGAGTTATTACAACTGTTAGCGAATGCCATGAGAGAAGCTTCTCAAAGAACTCAACTAATTGTAGCAACTCATTCTGATAGACTTATTCGATTTCTAAAGCCTCACGAGGTGCTAGTTTGTGATGCTGAAGATGGTCTTACAACTCTAACTTGGGCTGACTCTATAGACTTAGAACACTGGTTAGAAGATTATAGCTTGGATCAGCTTTGGGCAATGAACATTTTTGGAGGCAGACCGTGAAAATTGCTATTTTGGTTGAAGGAGCAACGGAAATGGCATTTAAGGCTAAGTTGCAAGAATTTCTTAAGTCACGCCTGGGACAGCAGATGCCAAAATTAAAGCTTATATCTTGTGAAGGTCGCATTCACAAAGAAGAAAAACTCAGGCGCGTTGTGGAAAATTTATTGACTGGTAGAGATGCCTATGATGCTGTAATTGCATTAACAGATGTTTATACAGGCACTAAAGATTTTAAAGATGCAGCGGATGCTAAGGCTCAAATGAAACAATGGGTGGGGGACAATCCTAAATTTTATCCCCATGCAGCTTCCCATGACTTTGAAGCTTGGCTGTTACCTTTTTGGTCAAAAATTCAGCAAATATCAGGAGGTAATAGAGCGGTTCCTAGCGGTTTTCCCGAACTTGTCAATCACAATAATCCACCTTCTTATCGGATTAAAGAAATATTTGAACAGGGGAAACGTCGGAGCTACGATAAAGCGCGGGATGCCAAAAGAATATTAGACGGACAAAATCTCATGGATGCTGCGGTAGTCTGTCCTGAATTAAAGGCTTTTTTGAATACTATTTTATCTCTTTGTGGGGGCGAATTGATTCCTTGAGCGGTTCCAAAACGATACAAGTTCGCGATTCTTGTCCTGGCTCAATCAAAATTTTTAATCAAGCTATGGCGGGGTTTCACATCTGGCTTACTATATGTATACAATATACTGTGCTGTGCGGGACGATCGCACTTCTCAACAACGCTTTTAAATTTCCGCAGAGATGCTCCACCATCAAGCGTGGCAGCTTTCACTCTCCGTAAGAGCCTCTTACTCGCTAAAAAGATATATAAAGCCCTTGGGATGTTTCCACTCGTAAAAAATACTTTTTACCAAATTGGAATGCTCTCAATCAACGGGCAGAAAAATTCAAAACTAATTCCCAAGACAGATAACAGATTATGTCTGTCGGTAGATAATAAAATATACCAGATGGTGTAATTGCGCGCTGATATTATAGAGAATGTCCGATCGCCCGCTCAGACAGAAAGACATCAAGACGACTAGATAGATGGAAACTTGGCAAACCCCACAAACTAATTTAACCGACATTTCGATCGCAAAGCTTCTGTCGCGCCGCACCCCTCGATCGCCCGATCTGCACGCAGAAAATCGGGCGCTGCAAACCCTTGCCCGAAAACTGGCAACCTCCCCCCGCACCATGCTCCAAACACTCGCGGCGATCGCGCGAGAGTTGTGCCGCGCAGATAGTGTCGGAGTCTGCTTGCTAACAGAAAATGCCACATCAGAACAAACTTTCTATTGGGAAGCCTTAGCGGGCGCGTGGAAAGCCGCAGAACAACCAAACAAACCTCGGACGCTCAATGAAGTCGGAGCCAATCTAGACTTCCAAACTCCCCAGCTTTACCTGCATCCAGAACAATACTTGCAGGAGTTGCTGCCGCGCCCGCTGCCGATCGCCGAAGCCTTAGTCCTGCCGCTGCTAGCAGAAAATCAACCGCTGGGAGCAATCTGGATTGTCTCCCACAATGGCGGCCAGTTCGATACCGAAGACTTGCGGATCGGGCTAGCCCTAGCAGACTTTGCCGTTGCCGCCCTAAAAGTCGATCGCGCCGATCGCACCAAAGAAGCTTTGCGAGAAAGCGAAGAACGCTGGCAGCTAAGCTTGCAGGGCAACAACGACGGCATTTGGGAACAGGATTTACAAACAAATTGTCATGTAGCGAGCGATCGCTGTTTACAGATTTTGGAACGCCGGCCCGAAGAAGTCAAGGATCTAGCCCAATACGTGAGCTACATTCATCCCGACGACTTGGAGAGAATTCAAAGCAAGTGGCAGGAACACTTGCACTCCAAAACCTCCCATTACTGCGGAGAATACCGCATCCTCTGTCCCGACGGGCGCTACAAATGGATTTTAGTCAGAGGGCGAGCAGTTTGGGACGAGTCGGGCAATCCCGTGCGCGCCGTGGGTTCCCTGACAGATATCAACGATCGCAAACAAACAGAAACAGCCTTCCAACAAAGCGAAGAACGTTTGAGCGTCGCCATCGAAGGTTCCGGCATGGCAACCTGGGATCAAGACTTGGTAGCAAATCGAGTAATTTGGTCGGCGAACCATTTCAGGATTTTCGGCGGAGAACCGCCACCGGGCGGCGAAACAACGCTCGGAATGTGGAAAAACTGCGTGCATCCAGACGACTTAAAGCAAGTCATGCAAGCAGTCAAAACAGCTCGAAAAACCCGCGCGCTATACTCGATCGAATACCGCATCATCCGCGCCGACACCAAAGAAATCCGCTGGTTGAGCGTGTCCGGGCGCTATTTCTACAACGCAGCAGGCTCCGCAGTGCGGTTTGTCGGAGTAGTATTGGATGTTACCGATCGCAAAAAAGCCGAACTCGATTTGCAAGAAAGCCACAACCGCTTTCAACTAGCGACAAGGGCGATCGACGGCATGGTGTTTGAGTGGGATATAGCATCCAACAGCGTTTACCGTTCCGAAGGACTGTACTCCCTCATCGGTGTCCGGCCAGAGGACGCACAGCCAACACTACAGTGGTGGAGAGAACGCATCCATCCCCTCGATTTGGCCCGCATCCAGGCCGAGACAGAAGCAATATTGACTGTTGAACGCTACGAAAGCGAGTACCGAGTCCGGCACGAAGACGGCCGCTGGATCGATGTTTGGCAGCGCGGCACCGCAATTCGCAACCAGCAAGGCGAAGTGACCAAAGTAGTCGGCTTCACCAGCGACATCACCAAGCGCAAACAAGCAGAAATAGCCCTGCGCGATCGCGAAACCCGCCTGCAGTTGATACTCGACAGCGCCAAAGACTACGCCATCTTCACCCTAGACATTGGCGGACACCTTACCAGTTGGAACGCAGGCGCAGAGAGATTGCTCGGCTATACCGAAGCAGAAATCGTCGGCCGGCACGGACGAATCATCTTCACCCCAGAAGACTCAGCAGCCAGAAAGCCGGAATTAGAAATGCACCTAGCGCTAACTGAAGGAAAAGCAGAAAACGAGTGCTGGCACCTGTGCAAAGACGGCAGCCGTTTTTGGGGCAGCGGGCTGGTGATGCCCCTGCGCGACGCAGCAGGCGACGTGCAAGGTTTCCTGAAAATCATGCAGGACAAAACCGAACGCCGGCAAATAGAAGAAGCACTGCGGCAAAGCGAAAATCGCTACCGCACCCTCGCCGATGCCGTGCCCCAATTAATGTGGATCAACACCGCCGACGGCAGGTTAGAGTTTTGCAACCAGCACTGGCAAAACTACACGGGCATGATTCCAGAATTGCCTCTGACAGGGCCGGTGCTGGAATTATTTCATCATGAGGATTTGCCCGCAGTTGTCGCCACCCGCACTCAGGCGATTCAAGCAGGGGAATCCTACGAATTTGAATGTCGGGTGCGCCGGTTTGACGGCAGCTACCGCTGGCATTTGGCGCGACTTGTCCCCGTCAAAGACAGCCGGGGAAAAGTGCTGCAATGGGTCGGCATCGGCATTGATATTGACGATCGCAAACGAGCCGAAGAAAGCTTAGCAGAAAGCGACCGCCGCTTCCGCTTCCTGGCTGAATCGCTGCCCCACCTGATTTGGAATGTAGACACCGCCGGAAAACTTCGCTTTGCCAATCAAAAATGGTCGGAATATCTGGGAATGCCTTACGAGGAAGCCGCTCACAACAATTGGGAGTCTTTGGTGCCGCCGTCGGATTTGGCAGAAACTTTTGCCGGCTGGCAAGAATGTCAAATCACCGGAGAAGTTTATCAGGTTGAGTTCCGCCTGCGGCGGGCCTCCGACCAAATGGAACGCTGGCATTTGTGCCGCGCCGTGCCAATTCGCGACGGAGCGGGCCGGATTGTCGAGTGGATCGGCACGAATACCGACATTCACGATCGCAAAAAAGCCCAACTCAACGAGCAGTTTCTCTCCGGGCTCGAACTCCGCTTGCGCCAGCGCTCTAACCCCGCAGAAATGTTGTGGGAAGCTATGAGCAGTCTGGGAGAATATTTACAGGTCGATCGCTGCATCTGGCACGAAATCGATACTGCAGCGGGACTGGCAATTGTCGATCGAGACTGGCACCAACCCGGCCTTGCCAGCGTCGCCGGCACCTATCAACTCTCGGACTTTAAGACTGCAGAAATGAAAGCTCTCTCAATAGCAGGTCAAACACTTGTCATCTCAGATATCGCTAGCGACCAGCAGACAGCCTCTTTGGTAGATAACTACGGTGCCCTTAGCATTCGCGCTTTAGTCGATGTTCCCTGCCTTGAGGAAGGGCGCTGGGTGGCTCTTTTGGTGGTGACATCACAGGCAGTGCGGAACTGGCAGATGGATGAAGTTTCGCTGATGCAGGAAATGGTGGCTCGCCTCTGGACGGCGATCCTGCACGCGCGAACCCTGCAGGACTTGCACGAAAGCGAGGATCGGTTCCGCGCCCTAGCTGACAACATCGCTCAGTTGGCTTGGATGACAGAACCCAACGGCTGGATTTTCTGGTACAACCAACGCTGGTTTGACTACACCGGCACCACTCAAGAGCAAATGCAAGGCTGGGGCTGGCAGCAGGTGCACCACCCGGAACACGTCGATCGGGTTGTCGCAAAATTTAGGCGCTGCATTGAAAAAGGCGAACTCTGGGAAGATACTTTCCCGATTCGCGCCAAAGACGGCTCCTACCGCTGGTTTCTCTCCCGCGCCGTGCCGGTGCGCGACGAGAAAGGCAATTTGCTGCGCTGGTGCGGTACCAACACCGACATTACCGATCGCCTCGAAGCAGAAGAGGAACGGGAACGCCTGCTAGCCCTTGAAAAGGCCGCCAGGGAGGAAGCAGAACAGGCTAACCGCGTTAAAGACGAATTTTTGGCTGTTTTGTCCCACGAATTGCGGACTCCCTTAAACCCGATTATGGGCTGGGCAAAGCTGTTGCAATCGAATGTGCTGACACCCCAAAAGCAGCGCTACGCCCTAGAAACGATCGAGCGCAACGCCAAACTGCAAACTCAGCTAATCGAAGATTTGCTCGACGTGTCGCGGATTCTGCAAGGCAAAGTCAGTTTGAATATTGTACCTGTGGATTTAGCTGAGGCGATCGACAGCGCTATGGAAACTGTACGTTTGTCGGCCCAAGTCAAATCGATTCAAATCAACGCTCAATTTGCACCGAATGTCGGCAGGGTTTTGGGTGATGGGGGCAGACTTCAGCAGGTTGTGTGGAATTTGCTGTCAAATGCTGTCAAGTTCACCCCGGCGGGAGGCAAAATCGACATCGCTCTCGATCGGGTTGACACTGACGCTCAAATTAGTATAACTGATACGGGCAAAGGCATAGAACGTGATTTTTTGCCCTACGTGTTCGACTATTTCCGGCAAGCTGACAGCACGTACACGCGCAAGTTTGGCGGATTGGGTTTAGGATTGGCGATCGTCCGCCATCTCGTCGAGCTCCACGGCGGTACGGTGACATCCGACAGTGCAGGCGAAGGAAAAGGCTCGACTTTTACAGTCAAAATCCCCCTGATGCCGGTGCAACCTCCGACAATTCCTGCTGCAAGTGCGCCGCCGGAGAAGTCCTTCAATTTGAGCGGTATCCGGGTGTTAGCGGTGGATGATGATGCTGATGCGCGAGATTTGGTGGTTTTTCTGTTGGAGGATTGCGGCGCAACCGTGACGGCAGTTTCTAACGCTGCCGATGCCTTGGCGGCTTTAACTGTGTCTTTGCCGGATCTGCTGTTGAGCGATATTGGAATGCCCGACACCGACGGTTATATGTTGCTGCGGCAGGTTCGGGATCTACCTGCGGAGCAAGGGGGACTTGTGCCGGCGATCGCCCTCACCGCTTATGCTGGAGAAATTGACTACCGGCAAGCGCTGGCTGCGGGGTTCCAGCGGCATCTTTCTAAGCCTTTAGATCCTGACAAGTTGCTGCAGGCGATGTTGGATTTGCTCGATCGTTCTGGTTGATTTTTTCCAGGTCTTTTTGTGTGTAAAAGGTCTTTGTTTAACGAACCGCGAAGACGCAAAGGACGCGAAGCAAGAAGGGATGAATAAAGGCATAAGTTATATCAAATCCTCTCTTCATCGGAATAGTAAATTAACAGTTAACGGTTAACAGTTAACATCATGAGGAATGCAACCGAAATTGATGTTAATCATCTCAAGTCGGGTTCTACCGACGATGATTTTGAGGGTGCGACGGTTGTTCGATGGCGCATTATCTCAAACAAAAAAACCTCCATTTGCGAGGTTTTTTGATGATTGTTGATGCTAGTCAGACAAGTTATAAGCCTTTCTTTGCTCTGGTAGTAGGTACTATCCGGGATAGGGCATCGGCCCGCGCAGGGCATCGGCCCGCGCAGGGCATTGCAACCAATAACCAATAACCAATAACCAATAACCCATAACCAATAACCAATAACCCATAACCAATAACCAATAACAACTGTTAACTGTTAACAGTCAACAGTCAACAGTCAACATCACCAGGAGTGCAACCGGAATTGATATTAAATATCCTATTCCTGCATGATTGTCTGCTGCAAGTCCACGGGAGCATTAACGGTAGTCGGTACGCACGGCTGGATCGCGATCGCCCGTTGTAGTTGTATAGCGGACAGTTTCTTCGCGTTTGCGGGGAATTAAACCGAACAAACCAGTCAAGCCTAGCAAGCCCAACCATCCCCAATCAAAACCGCGATCGGCATCAGCATTGTAAACATCGGAGCGAGGAACGGTAGTGGTGGTGGTGGTGCTGTTAGTCGTGGGAGCTGGAGCTGTCTGAGCATCGGTGCTCGGAATAGTAGTAGTTGTGGTGGTTCTGCTGTTAGTACCGGGAGCTGGATCTGTCTGAGCCGAAGCAGGCAGATGAGTGGGCACAATGGCTAAACCAGCAGCTATAATACCTGCACCAATTGCCTTGGATAAATTAGAACGCTTCATAATTCAAATGCTCTCTGCTTAGAAAAATCTTTAACTGTCACCAATATATCGATCGGCTATTACAGTTACATCCACCTCTAGCAGTAAACATTCCTAAATTCCAGCTATCACTATAGATTTATCTCCAATTTTTAGCAGGCGCACGAAATTAAACATAGCTCGCGGAGGCACTCCGACACTAGAAATCCCCGGCCTGGCACCTCCCTCGCCGGTTTCGGCACTCCGGGACCTCGGACAACTTAATCATGTGTTGTTGACAAAAAAAGGTACACTCAGATCTTGCACAGACAACAGTTGAAACTCGATCGACGGAGATCAAAACTTTTGGGAATAGAGCTACGCAGCTACGTATTTCTAGACAACTTGCAGCCGCAGCACGCAGCATACATCGGCACAATCGCCGCTGGATTCTTGCCGCTTCCTGGGGATGCGTCGCTGTGGATAGAAATCTCACCCGGTATCGAAATTAACCGAATTACCGATGTCGCCCTCAAATCCGCCTCCGTGCGCCCCGGAGTGCAGATAGTCGAGCGCTTGTACGGCCTGCTGGAAGTACACTCTGGCCAGCAGGGAGAAACGCGGGCCGCAGGGAAAGCAATTCTAGAATTTATCGGAGTCCGCAGAGAAGAATCTATTAAACCGCGAGTAATTTCTAGCCAAATTATTCGCAACATTGACGCGCACCAAACACAATTAATCAACCGCACCCGCCGCGGACAGTTGCTGCTGGCGGGACAAACGCTTTATGTCTTAGAAGTAGAACCGGCAGCCTATGCAGCGCTGGCGGCCAATGAAGCAGAAAAAGGCGCATCGATTAATATCTTAGAGGTTCAGGCTGTCGGCAGTTTCGGGCGACTTTACCTCGGTGGCTCAGAACAAGATATTTTAGCAGGTTCCCAGGCAGCAATTGCAGCGGTGGAAAGCATATCTGGTCGGGAAAATCCAGCAATTACCGGTCGCAAGGAATAGCCATTAAAGGAGATGCAATTATGGCAAACCCACAGCATTTAGCGCTCCTGAAAAAAGGTGCAGTTAGTTGGATTGAATGGAGAAATCTCAACCCAAATATAGAACCCGATCTCAGCGAAGCTAATTTCGCCCAAGCCAATCTCAGAGGGGCGCAACTCGGGCGGTCAAACCTTTTTAAAATAGATTTATTTAAGGCTAAATTAATTGCCGCAAACTTTGCCGAATCTAACCTCAGTTTAGCAAATCTTGCGGGAGCGCAACTGCTCGAAACTAATTTGATTAAAGCCAATTTAACTGGAGCAAATCTCCGAAATGCTGACTGCATGGGAGCCGATTTGAGCGGTGCCAATCTCATTGGGGCGGATCTCAGCGCTGCTAATCTCCAGCAAACTGATTTGGGAGATGCGAATTTAATCGGTGCGGTGATGTTTCGAGTTAATGCGATCGGCGCAAACCTCAATAATGCTAATCTCAGTCAAGCTAATCTCAATCAAGCCGAATTGATTGAAGCACATTTGTATGCAGCTAATTTATCTAAAGCTAACCTCGGGGAAGCTCACTTTACTGCAGCTTATTTTTTTAGGGCAAATCTCAGTTTTGCTTTGTTGAGCGGTGCCGATTTGCGGTGGGCTAACCTCGCCAAAGCTGATTTGAGGGGAGCGAATTTGACCGGGGCAAATCTCAGAGGGGCGAACTTGGCGGGAGCTAATCTGGACGAAGCTTATTTGAAAGAAACAATCATGCCTGATGGCAGTATTGTTTCATCATAGGTTCGCAGCGAGGACTCTTCGTCCTGACTGCGAACCAATGGTCTCACCGGCAATTAATTTCCTCGAACCGGCGATACTTGATAAAGTCCTCTAACGGGGCCTGGGGCTGTCTGTGAATCTTGCTGCTGCTCTCTCGGTAAAAATTGGTCTTGGAGTCCGGCGGGAGTGGCGAAACAGCCGCTCGGTTGAGGTGCTAGCTGGCAAGCGGGAGGCAGCGCCATGACTGAGGAATCGAAGGGATTGACGGCATCCGGGACGCGCAAAATCGGATCGCTGGAAACTTGCCGCTGCATTACTCGTCGGTAAAGGCCGCTAATGCGGCTGGCATCGCGCTCGATTTCTTTTTCGGGAAAGGCAACTACGCCGCTGGGGGCACCGATGCCTAAATAGTCGCCCATGTAGCCTTGCAAGCTGACGTTGTGGTAAAAGTCTCCTGAAGCTTCAAAGAATTGTCGGTTGAACTCGCCGCTAATCGGGTGAAATCGGGCTGGTTCTGCTTGAGCTGCTTTGACGGATGCGAGGGCGGCAGAGGCGACAGCGAGAATTAACGCGCGGCTAAGGGTTTTTAACTTTTGACTCATATATTTCTTGGGCTTTTAGATTAATTCCGATTCCAATATAAACTGATTATCGGCGGATTATTTGTGTTTTCTACACGGTGTAAGTTATGGATGCTGCGGATTTAAAGGTGCTGCGCGATCGACTTTTGGATTTGTTGTGCGAGTTTGCGTACCGCGAAGGGGATTTTGTGTTGTCTTCGGGGCAGCAAAGTTCTTATTATATCAACTGCAAACCGGTGACGCTGCACGCTGAAGGTGCTTTGGCTACGGGGCGCTTACTCCTCTCCATGCTGCCGGCTCAGGTGCAGGCTGTGGGCGGTTTGACCTTGGGTGCTGACCCGATTGTAAGTGCGGTAAGTGTGGTTTCGGCTCTGGAAGGTCGATCGATTCCGGCGCTAATTGTCCGCAAGGAGACGAAGGGACACGGGACAATGGCCTATATTGAGGGGCCACTGTTGCCGGCGGGGACTAATGTTGCGGTTTTGGAGGATGTGGTGACGACGGGCAAGTCGGCGATGCAGGCGGTGGAACGGTTGCGGGGTGCAGGTTATAAAGTCGATCGCGTGTTGTCGCTGATCGATCGAGAGCAAGGTGGAGCTCAATTATATCGCGAGCAGGGATTGGATTTTCAGGCCGTTTTTACGATCGCGGATCTTAAGGAATGGATTAGTAGCAAGAAATAATACCAATGGAATAAAGTAGCGCTAGATATTACCCCCCCAAACCCCCCCGCGAGTTCGGGGGGGCTAAGACTTCTACCTGGTAACGAATATTCAGAGGATCTGGATCGTATAAAAGAGGGTCTAAATCCTGTTAAAAATGCTGCAAGATATCCATCTAAATCAGCAATTTTTATGCTATGATAACCATACATTTTATCGACCTATTCTCAGGAATAGGCGGCATGAGATTAGGTTTCGAGTCAGCCGCTGATTCCTTGAATCTAAAAACAGAATGCCTCTTAAGCAGCGAAATTAATCCCGAAGCTCAATTAGTTTACCGCAAAAACTTTGCCGACACACCTTTAGGCGATATCCGACTAATTGACCAACTACCAAAACACGATATTTTATTAGCAGGATTCCCCTGTCAGTCTTTCTCCGCTGCTGGCAAAAAAGCAGGTTTTGGCGATACCAGAGGAACCTTATTTTTTGAAATAATGAGGCTGATTGATACCGCTAAACCTCAAGCATTTATTTTCGAGAACGTGCGGGGACTTGTCAGCCACGACGGCGGCCGAACCCTCGAAACAATTAAACAGGAAATTACCAGTAGAGGTTACAGCTTCGATTACTTTTTGCTCAACAGTTCTAACTTTAGCTTACCTCAGAACCGCGTCCGAGTTTACCTAGTCGGAATTTTAAATGCTTCGCCCCAATTTGACTTAGTTTCCGACTTGGGGCCAAAAGATTCCCATTCCTGTAACCACCAACAGCTATCGTTATTTTCCCCGTTAAGTAAACTTGTCACAGTGGCAGATATTTTGGAAGACAATCCAGACCCAAAATATGATTGTTCGCCAGATTTTGTCAAGGCATTAAAACAAATTGTTAACAATGATTTAAATCGCTTGCACGGAATGCGGTTAATTGACTATCGCGGCGGCAATTCGATTCATTCTTGGGAACTTGGTTTGCGAGGAAAATGCAGTTTAGATGAAATTGAGTTGATGAATCTTTTTATATTAAAAAGGCGAAATAAAAAATTTGGCTGTCACCAAGATGGTAAACTTTTAAGTAAAGAGCAAATCGCTACTTTTTTTGCTCGTCCCAATCTCGATGAAATTCTGGATTTGCTGGTTGCTAAGAAGTACCTACAGCGGAAAAATGATTTGTACAAGCCTGTGTCGGGTAATTTTTCTTTTGAAGTGTATAAATTTCTCGATCCGCAGAAGATTTCTGTAACGCTTGTTGCCAGCGATGCTAATAAATTAGGTGTTTATCACAACCACAGAGTCCGCCGAATTACTCCCCGCGAGGCGGCGCGGTTACAAGGTTTTTCCGATGGTTTTGTGCTGCATCCCAAGGATGATAAGGCTTACTATCAATTAGGTAATAGTGTGAGTATTAATGTGGTCAAGGCTGTGGCGAAAGAGGTTATGCAGAATGTTTTTTCTTCTATGAAACACAAAGTTAGTGCTTTTTGAATTGCCAAGGGTGGGCGAATTATATTAGACCTCTTGCAAAATTCCTTATTAATCAAATTTTGGGACGGGCTCGCGTGCCCATCCCACAAGAAAAAAGATTTTTGTGGGA
>NZ_CAWPRX010000010.1:0-3040 GCF_963890365.1 Tychonema sp. LEGE 07196
AGTTTACTGTTGCAGTAGGAGATTCGATACTCGGTAATTTCAGTCCTGGAGATAAATTAGACTTTATTTCTTTGTTGGGTTATCCAGTAGATAATTTTAGAATCACTGGGATTGATTCATTATTTGGTCGGACAGCAGAAACAGCATTTCCGATTCAATTAGCTTTTAAGGAAAGGGAAGGAAGTTTCAAGATGCGACAAATTCCGGGGCCAATTGATGCGGAAGCTGTACCGGAACCGGGGAGTATTTTGGCGGCTAAGGGAATGCTGCTGTGGTTCGCTGCGATGCGCTATATTTTGCGGAAAAAGCGGCAGGCTGGATAATTTTTATAGAGCCTAATATCCAGACCGGGGCGGGTTTTTGAGATTGGAGATTGTTGGCAGATATTGTTGCCTCACGGGCCCCTACAGGAATCACTATCGAATGAACTGAAGATTCTGCGATTGCTCTCTCGTCGCGCACTGACACAAAGCTCGCAATTACACAACTACATTTATTTTTATTACCTCAAGCCCGGTACATATCATCTTGGACTTATATACCACGTTTCCGCACAAAGAGCAACTAACATCAAAGAACAGGTATTAGAAAAAGTCTGGACTGGTTGGATAGCGATGCCTTTTGTGGACTTACACTTGGTAAGTTGATGAACATACGAAACTTTATTGATAAATTATATATTGTAGTGTAAGATACTTTTTTTTGCAGGCGATCGAAGTTTAGTATTTTTAATTGTAGCAGCAAAAAAATATCACGTAAAAAATCAGTATTTTTACGGTTAAAATATTTATGAATTAGTCCTAATATATAACCAAGTAGTTGATGAGTCACTTTAAGAAAGCAAAGCTGATTGATGTGATGAAGCATTTGGGCTTATTTTTATTGGCTTTAATCCTTTTGGGTGTAATGGCACTGAGCCATAGGTCCGCAGGAGCGACAACGCCCTCTGACATAGGAATAACGAGGGTGACGGAGTTGAAATCCGTAGATTTACCGGACAGCAAGACTGTTGAAGGGGAAGGCATTTCTATGAATATCTCAGTACCGTACTTTATTTTACCCATACCGGAAAAGAAGCTGGATATCAGTAGCCCTTTATCTTTTGTAGTTAGCATTGCCAACAATACACAAAATTTAATTCGAGCTGACAACGACACATTGATTCCAGAACTTGTAGGGCAAGATGGTCGATCGCTGCCACTACAAAAAGCTAGAGATAGACAGTTAAATACGAGAAGTTTGTGCGAATTAGTGGAGCCAGGAACAAGAAAATTATTCCGTTCAGGTGTACTTACATGGAATAATAATAAGCTTCAACTTAAAGGTGATGCCGGGCTTGGCTACTTCTGGTATTTTGACGAACTCAAGCCCGGAGAATATCAGCTTCGGTTCATTTATGACAGTCCTGATGGAAAAGTTTCATGCTATGACGTAGAAACGCAAAAGCCGATGACAGTAAAAGGACTTGGAAGAGGTCAGGGAGCTACGAACTTCATACCGATTCGCGTAGTTCAACCTGTATCCATTAACAGCAATACAGTTGAAGTAGATGGCATTCGCTTTGAAATTTTTATGCCAGAGCGTGTCTTTATAATCCCCTCAAATAAGCCCAATGCTACAACTCCTGTAAAACTCGCTCTTCGGATTACCAATAAAACGGCAACTTCGTTTCGTTTCCAACAGTTAAATACAACGTTACAGATTCTAGAGCAAGGTGGTAAAAAACTGCGTTTGAAAGGACGCGGGGGAGGGAATTTGCTGGCAGGATACAACTGTCCGTTAGTCGAGCCAGGAGAGAATGTTACTTTCAGTCTAGATGCCAAACTCTTCTGGGAAAATAACTTGCTTTTACTTGGACGCTCTGAACGCTCTGGTGGCTTCATCTATTTTGATGAGTTCAAGCCCGGTAAGTATCAGATAAGAATTGGGTACAACCCTGGAGCAGAAGTAAGCTGCACACAGGAGCTCTCAGGAGATACATGGAAAGGCTTGGGAGCTACGCCTTTTGTAGGGTTTAACTTAGTCGAGCATTAAACTTTAACGACATCACACTTGTCTGTTAGGTAGGATTTCACCCCTGGTTGATAGTTTTTAAAATTAGTGGTTTGTAAGGAGTTACAAAAAATGCGATTACGACAATATCCCTTGGTATTTTTGACAACAAGCTTGCTGCTCTGGCTGATGGATTATGGAGCGAGTGCATTCTCTTTTAGTTTGGGCGGTGACACTAGCTCTAAAACCATTTCATACAAAGACCCGGTTAAGGCTGAAGGTAAAATAACTGTAAAACAGGTAAAACTTCTCGACCCACCTGCTCAAAGTAGTGACTTTCTGAGGACCCTCCAAACCCTTTTTCAAGGATGGGAATTTAATCCGGTATCAATAGATGGTAGATTTGAGATAGTAGAAAATCAGCCTTACTACACACCAGAGGCTAACTTCCCAGACGAAGCTACTCACGTAGGGGCTAAATTTCAACTCAATTACCTTTACCAGATAGCAGAAAATGGCGTTTCCAGCAGCTTTCACAATAATATTAACAATCTACATTGGATTCAACGGGTAACTAACTATGAATTTTTAAACGATCGTAAAGGAGAGCCAAATAATTTCATTGACGTTCCATCTTTTCAGGGTAATCCATTTTACGATCTCCAGTTTCCAGGAATGTTACAACCAGGTGTATTCAAAGACTATCCATTCAGGAATAATGTCTCGATAGGTCATACCTTTGACGCTGAACTGTATCTGGTTGAGAAGACAGCAGACAATAAAGTCTCAATTTATAACGGGGTCTCTTGGGGTTGGAAAAGTACAATTAATCGTCCTAAAACCACTAAAAAGTTCTCCGACAGCCTCGCCTCCGGTTTGGAAGTAGACCGTTTTAACCTCTCTGACCTTACTCCAGGTTCCAAATATAGAGCCTGGACAAACAACGACCTTCCCTCCAACCGCTGCAACCCAAACACATTCTTAAGCACTGACAATAACTCAGGTTTTCAGTTAGGATTTGACGACGACAGTAGCCCTGTAGGAAATG
>NZ_CAWPRX010000011.1:0-29373 GCF_963890365.1 Tychonema sp. LEGE 07196
ACAATATTCTTTCGATGTGGAACAGTTAATGAAGTTAAGTCCTTCTAAACGCCGCTTTTATCAACAAGGTATGCGGGCTGCAACCCTTATACAGTCTATCTCGTAGACCTCTTTGTCACCCCCCCAGCTTTGGCCGGCATAAGGTCAGATGAATACTCAAAATGTTAATCTCCCATTGATAAACCCTGTTCTAGAACACAAAGATCAAATTGCGATCGCAACCACTGATATATCCAGTATGCTGTCGGACTTCGGGTGGATGGAAAACAAGAACAATTTTCTAACTTCCTCCTATTCCACGCAGTACCACATCGGCAAAAAAATGAGATAACATTGCATACTCCAACCCCCAGCGCCAGTACAAAAATCCAAAGGGAATCCCCAAAATAGCATTGAGCACAATCGTTCGGAAAATGACGATTGGGGTTAGTCCCCAGAGATTGACAGCGGCAGGCAAATGACCCACACCAAACAGAATCGCCGCCGCCACAATTGCTAGCCAAAAAATTGACCCGCTAGGTTTAGATCGATTCCTCTGAAACAGCTTCCAAAGCAGCCATGAAATTAATGTCATGCCGAATAGTCTCAGCAATAGTTCTTCGGTAATGCCTCCGTAGAAAGAAGCTAATAGGCGTTTCCAGAGGTCAATTTTTAACGCAGTTGTTGAAGCCATTGGAGGCATCCAAGGTTCAAACCCTAAACTCAATCCAATTAAGACGATTCCACCAACGGCACCGACTATCAGTGCCGTTTTGATACCAGATTTAGAAAGAGTGGGAACAGGCTGTCGATACACCAGCGCACGAACCAGGGGGCTATCGAGTCCCATTGAGTTTCCTAGTCGCAGTCCAATCCAATTCAGGAGAATCAAAAGAAGTCCAGTTTGAAGGGCGGACGCAATAGCTATAACAGGTAACGGTGCAGGCACTTGCCCGACTGCTGGATTCAGAGACAGCAGATAAGGAAATAATGCCAACGCTGCCAGACTCCCCAGTAAGGCCCAAAATAGCGCCAATCGCAGGTGATGTTTGTTGGAAGTATCTGTAGTCATAATTTTTGATTGAAGATAGAAACACCGAATTAATAAGTCAGGAATTACGCACTTCCACCAAAGAAACCGGGTTTTTTATCGAATCTGCGGGTGGCAACGAAATATTCTCGTAAAAAACCCGGTTTCTGGGCACCCATGCGTAAGCCATATATAAGATTAATTCGACTGAATCTGCGAATTCAAAACCTTAGAAATTCGATCGCGCGTTTCCTCCAAATGAGCCCGCGTATAAGCATCCGCATTCCGATCCAAATTCCGAATACTCTTGCTCAAACCCTCCCGCAACTGCCGCAACTCGTACCAAGCCAGAGTCCGCGCATCTTCAGGAGCACTGGTTTTTCGCAGCACCATTCCCATCAAAATTGCCAAATGTTCCCGCTGCAAAGAACGCCGAAAAGTTGAAATTTGCATCTTCTTGGACGGCTGCAAAACCTCTTTCCAAATATCATGAAGCAAAGTATCGAACAATTCCGGCAACCTCAAAGCAGTTTCCGGCGCTGATTTTAACTCGACATCCCGCAGTCGCGCCAGTCGCGTAGGAGATAGCAAAACCCGCAGCACAAACCGCTGCAAAAAAGTAATTCGATCGCCGATCGGGTAATCTAGAGGAAACACCAAAGCCGGACTTCCCAAGCGAGCCCAACGCGAAGGTGCTAATTTATTCAGCAAATCCGGCGCAAAACTAAAAGCATCCTGGGCAAATACGTACTTGTCCAATGTAGCCAAAGCTTCTCGCTGCTGAGAAAGTGCGATTGGCACAAACGGCAATTTCCCATTACTATCTCCTGGGCGAATCCGATTAAACGACTGTCCGCCGACATACAAAGTAGCATTCATCACCTGATTGACATAATACCCAAACAGCGAATCAAACATCACCCGCAGTTCGTTATAACCCTCTTCCCCAACCGGAATTCGCTTTTCTAAACGCTTCCACATCGCCCTAGCATTATCCATTTGCCATTGCGAATACGTCAGCATATTACCGCTGAGATCGAAGGTATTAGCAGCCGGATCGAGATTGTCAACAGTATCCTCATCCGGCGCGTAAGCTAATTGCGGTTCCCCCGCGCGGCTGGCAATTTGTTGCAGCGCCCTTAAATCGCTGTTGGGGTTTGTGCCCCCAAGAACTTTGTAACCGTACTCGATCGCCCAATCGTCATAAGGCCCTACAATCGTTGGATAATAGTCGCCCTGCACAGTTCCCGGAGGTGCCAAATTAATCGGCAGATAATCCATCACCGACGCAGTTAAACCCTTAGTACGAGTTATCTGAGTATTGTTCAACTCATCCGGTTGCAGCATCGTACTGCCGTGAAAATTGTGCCTCAAACCGAGAGTGTGACCGACTTCGTGGGACGTCAAAAATCGGATATATTGATTCACATAATTGTCCGTCGCCGTACTGCTAGGTGGTGCATTGTCCAACAGATTCACCGACATTGCCCCGATCGCAAATTGCCTGCTCGATTCCAACCCAAAACACATATCCGAACTCGACATCAAGCGCGACAAGGGATCTCGTTTTTGCTCTTGATATCTTTCCACCAAAGTCGGCAAATCATCAGCAATTCCACCTTGAGAATTTTCTCCGCTGCTTTTTCCCAAATCCCCATTTTCTAGAACATTCAGATAACGCGAATATATCCCGAACTGACAAGGACTCGTATTAGAGCCATTTTTCCCTTGAAAACTCTTCGCTAGCGATCGATTTTGTTCCACCAAGAAGCCGTAGCCCTGTTTAATTTGCCGGACAATATCAGCATCCAACAGAATGTCAGCATCCAAAATCTCCCCAGTCAGCGGGTTAGTGCGAGACGGCCCAATGCCTGCAAAATCAGACTCAAAAGAACTAGACCACCTAATAGTATTGTAACGGACATCTGTTGGGTCCCATTTAGCATTGTCCGGCATTTGTTTGACCTGAATTGCCTCAGTAAAACCTGCTTTTTCAAAAGCTTTGTTCCACTCCAAAATGCCCTCGCGAATAGCATTTCGGTACTCTACAGGCACATTATTTTCAATCCAAAACACGATCGGCTGCACCGGAGGCGACATCGGCGCGGATGGGATTTGCTTTTGTAAATGCCAGCGATTAATATAGCGCACAAAAGGATCGCGGCCGCTCTTGTCAGAAAAGTTTTTATATGTTGTCAGAAAATAGCCAACTCGCTCGTCTGCAAGTCTGGGGCGGTAGCCATTATTAATCGGCACTTCCGAGAAACTGTAGTGAATGCGGAGGTTAAAAGCCCGACTGTCGGGAATCGAAGGTAAATAGTTAACCGCACTGTCATTATCGCTGGAAAAACCGTATATAGTAGCAATTTCTACATTCAGCGGAAACGCTTTCACATCTTTAAAAGAAGATTTGTCTTCATCGATCGAGTAAGAAGCGCCCAAAATCATCGGTAAAATTGCTTTTATTCCCGGTAAATCGCGCTTGTCGCTCATCAGCAAATCACCTAAGTCGATCAGCAGAGTTTGCCTTTGGGGATGAATGCTTTTGAGCGGCAAAGAATAGAGGATAGACTCGCTAAATGCCCTTTCCACCGAACCCGCTTGCGGATCGCCCGGACTGGTGCGAAAATTGATATTGGGTATGACAAACTGCACGTTATTTTGGACTCGCCGCAGTTGAAACAAGAAATCGCCGATCGGCAATCCGCTAAAAATGCCGCCTTCCCCCAAACCAGAGGCCAATGTCACGAAACACAGGAACTTTTTGTCGAGTTGTTGGGGTGTAATTTCGAGATAAACTTTATTATTTGCTTGATTGCGGTAAAGGGTAAACAATCCCTCTAACTTTTGGGCATCTTTGACAACCTGCTCGAAAGGTTGTAGAGTTTGCTGTTGGCTAGTTTGTTCTTTGCCGGGGGGCGGCGCTGATAAAGCCCAATTTAAAAATAAACCTTTATACAAACTAAACAAGAAAAATGCTAGAGATAATATAAAAAATATTAAAGGCAGATTTTTTCGGCGATTTTTGATCTGTATATTTTTGCTAATTTTAGGAAATGTCAATCTTTTCATGTTGAGTATTCCGCTGCAGGAAAGGATAGTTTTGAGATTGTCGCGGAGCGTGAGTTATATCGATTCCAGTTACACGAGCGACATGATTGTTGACTGTTGACTGTTGACTTTTGACTGTTGGCTGTTGGGCGTTGCTGATTCTGGCGTATGAATCAACTTTTTGCTTGATGTTACCAAGCTCACCATACTTGGCTTATAGCAATTGGGAAATCTTGAATTCATATTTGTATTCAGCAACGCCAGATTTAATATCTAAAAGATCTAACCGCAGAGAACGCAGAGGAATCAGAGAAAGGGGAGAGAAATTCGATCGTGCTGATTGTACTGGATTTGACATTACCATAATACCTCTGTTCCCTCTTCTCTCTGCGCTAAGAGCGCCCTCTGCGGTAAAAAAAAAAGGCGTTGCTGATTCTGGCGTATGAATCAACTTTTTGCTTGATGTTACAAAGCTCACCATACTTGGCTTATAGCAATTGGGAAATCTTGAATTCATATTTGTATTCAGCAACGCCAAGTTATTAAGTTTTCACTCCTAAATTACCCGCAATCCAGAGGTTCCATCGAGAGGAGTGCAAGTCCTCTGGTTTTGAGGAAAACTCACCTTGCTGTCGATCGAACTAAGTTGAGTGCGGTAGCGACAGCCGAGACGAGCTAACTTCTAAAATAACTCAAAACTCAAAACTATCTCTTTGCCGGCCAGGGAATCATCGGATCTTGAGCCAAGCGCTTAGAAACTGCAACAGCACCGTAACGGTTGAGGTGGCTGGGGTCGGAAAAAGATTCCCGCGCCTGCGGCCACAATAAACTATCATCTCGAAAAATTAGTCCGGTTTGAGCTGCTAATTGTTGCATATATTCCCGGAATTCTTGTTCGTAAGCAGCCCGCACTGGGTCTAAATAATCGACCGTTAGGGGCATATTCACAAACACGAGATTGATGTTGCGAACTTTACTAAATTCGATCAGATTTTTGAGTGCTACAGTTTGTTCCCCTGACAATTGAAAATCCTGATAGTCGGAGTCGTAATAGCCAGATACTTTCGGATGTTTTTGAAAGTAAGTATCGGGATTGAAGCGTATGTCGATCGGCAAAAAGCCGTTTGGTTGAAAATCGCTGGGTTTTTTACCCACAACAACAGGCTGGGGTTTTTCAGTTGTTTGTTTATCTCCAACGGTTTGGGGGGTGGCGATCGCAATAGGGGCCGAGGGATTCGCGATCGATCGCAAAAACTCCTTCAGCCGATCGCGCTTTTTGTAAGTTGCAGAACTCTCGATCAACTTTTGACTCAATATTTGCTGAACCTTAACTTGACTTTGTTCCAAATTCTGCACCAATTCACCCGCAGTAGCCACCGGATTGCTGGCGGTTTCTTTTGATGTTGGAGATTCTAATTGAGTGGTGCGGACAAGAAAACTGCCCCGAGACAATTGTCTGTAACCTTCCGAAGAAGCGATCGCACTAAAAGTCAAATCCGGCCGCCCGCTGTTGAGAGCCCTCGCCCCATCCGCCAACACAATCAATTTCGGCAATTGTTGCGGCGGCAAAATCCGACGGACGATCGAATCTACAACCTGCAGAGTAGCCCCATTCACCCCAAAATTGTAAGCCTTCAGCCCCGGATAACCCCCAGATGCCAAAGCAGTTTCCAAAACCGCCGGGTCAATGCCGCGCAGAGCCCTCGAACTGCCTACAATCAAGATATCCGGCGGTTTTTGGTGTTCGCGGATGTACTCTTGATAGCGCGCTATTTGTTTGTCTAGCTGCTCGCTTCTCAAAGTCGGGAACACCGGAAGTGTAGAAACATCCGCTACAGGAACGCTATTATTCCCCGGTTTTGTAAACCCAGAACCGTTGAAAGCCTCTTCCTGATTCGGCAAGGGCGATGGCTCCAACGGGATTTGAGGCAAATTTACCTCCCCAGCAGAGGTATCTGAGCTAGGAGATTCGGCGCTAGAGAGCGAGGTTTGAGCGTCGCTAAAAGGCTTGGGAGATGAATTTTGACAATTCGGGTCGCTGCAAACTTCCGAGGCGCTAGGAGCTTGACTAACCGTCGCAGATGGCAGGAACTGACCGAGCAACCAATCGGTACTGAAAGTCAGCAGACAACCGGCGATCGCCCAAGTCAAAGCCTTTCGAGCCGCGCGATCGGCTTTCGCACCATCCCGCGCCGGCACAGTGGACAAACCGCCGCCCGGAACAAACAAACCCGAAGCCACAAGCGGTTGCACTGCAGCTTGAACCAAATGCTCGCCCAGCTTATATCCTGGGAGCGCGATTTTGAAGCCGCTGCGCCAGGAGTCAGCAGCCGGAGCATCAAACACCAAATTGTCGGCCAAATCGGAAAAACTGCCATCTTCCGCCACCGCAAATTCCGGCACCGTTTCCTTTTCCATAACCGCCAGTTGCGAGGGAGCCGGTGCGATCGGCTGCGCCTGCGTTGATGGCTCGTCAACTGCCGCCCGGAGGTCGATTCCGTAGCGCCACAAAGGCAGTTTCTGGCCGGCACGGCGTCCGTAGACTCGTACCGCAGCCACTGCCGGAATTTGTAGCTGCCGCAAAAATTTAACCACCGGCGGCCCTACCTTCGATTGAGAAGGGCAAGTCAGAGCTTCAGTCATGACGTGCAGCACGTTGGCTTTGTGCATGACCACAGCCCGAATCCCTCCGGTTTCCAGCTTGCGCTTCAGATTGGGATTGAGAAACCTGTTGAGCAAAAAAGTCAAGGCTAATTGGTCGCCTTCGGCCGCCAATGCTCTGGGGCTGGCAGCTAAGTCTGGGTGGTGTGCTGCAGGCAAGTCCACCCATTCGATCCACACGGGCGACTCTGGTTCCGTCTTGCTGTCGGTTACTGGTTCTACGCCGTAAATCGCAGCGGCGCGGATGCCTTGGGGCGCGAAGGAGGCTAGCAAAGGGGCGATCGCCTCGGTGGTTGGCTGCTTGTCTGGGTACTCTTGCCTTTTAAGTTTTTGTCCTTTTTTGGTAGTTTTGCTGCAAAACAAATGCAGGGTTGCTTCTTTGAGGGTGGCGCGCACTTCGACTCTCGATGCGGCCAAGTGTTGGTTGAGCAGTTTGGCGATCGACTGTACGTCTCCCCAGCGAGCCCATTCTTTGAGAATTGTGTCCGGTGGGGTCAAATCCACCCGCAGCACCCAGTCCGGCTTTGCTTCGCCTGCAACTTGGCTGCCGATGGCTGCTTCTACGAAACCTTCTAGCTTTAGTTTCCGCAGCCTGCCGGCGATCGGTTCTGCTAGCAAGGAGGGGTCTGGGCTGTAGGCTGACTCGCACAGCACCAGCAGCCGCCGTTTCTTGGGCTTGAGATTTTCCTCTGGATTCGATTGCAGCGTTTCCCGGCTGGTTTTGAGTTCTTTTTCGCGAATGCTGACTTTCACCGACACTCCCATCGGCCCGAGGATTTCGCTGAGATAGCTGGCGATCGCATCTGGATAGCCCAAGCGCGCCAAACTTTCCGGCGAAACCGTCAACGTGCCACCGCTATCGCTGTCGCCAAAGTCGGTTTCGGGGGATTGAATTAAAGCCACCGCGCCTCGAATTCCTTGCATTGTCGATGATTTTTCCGTTTTATGCGGGGCGGTGGGGGGACTGAAAGCCTCCTGTGTTGCCGAAGTGTCGATCGTCACCGGGGCAGTTTCAAAAACCTCTGGGTATTCAATGCGGGAGGCGATGGGGAGACTTTCTGCGTCAAAATCGAGTTCTTCCCGTACCTGTGGCGGTTGGGCCGGGGTTTCTACCGGTTCAGGTTTCTGTTTGAGTTTGCGGTTGTCATTTTTGAATTTGCCAAAGAATCCGCCTTTTTTAGGACTTGCTGGCGGTTCGCCGTCGGGGGGACTTGCTTGCGCCACTGGGGAAACTTTTGGTTGTTGCTGCTGTTGCTGTCGCTGTTGCTCTTTGATACTGCTGCAATCAAGCCGGACTGTCCAATCATTTTGTCTGGAACCGAGTTTGCGTCCGCACAGAAACAACTGGTAAATTTTAGATTGCTCTGGCAACAGTCGCGTTAAATCAGTTTGTTCGATCGCGCGCGTAAATCTCGCCGTCACCAATTCCTGAGACGGACACTGCGCTGCTTCGCACAGAATATGCAGATGATTTCCGCGCAAACGAGCTTGTACCTGCACTTCAGGAAGCCCTAAAGCTTCTTGCGCCCACTGCGACGCGGCCGGTCGATTGTCTGCCAATATACTCCCGTTCGCATTCAACATGGGACTTTAAATTTTGTCAAAGCTGGTTTTGTTTTCTACAGATAGCACAGTTTACAAGTTTTACATACAAGTATTTTCTTTGCCGAGTGTAAACCGTTTCGCGAGATTAATTCGTCGGCTGGACTTTGTGCAGACTCTTGTTGGCTTGCAGGCTGCGAAAAAAGTCGGCTCTTGCTCACCTGGCCGGTGACGAGTCAAGCCTCCTTCCTTCCTTCTGCTGTAAACTGAGGGTGATTAATAAATAATACAGGAGAATTTATGCCGTCGGAAAACCAAGACTTGCCCAAAAATCAAACACCCAACAGTCCAAAGTTACCAATTCCCTCAGATATTTTATTGAGTTCGATCGCCTTACCGATGCTGGGCGGGTTGCTGGCGGCCAGTGCTGCTGCTGAGTTTGTACGGTCGATCGGCATTGAAAGCGAAGAAGTATTTCGGGGATCGCGCCTCCCGGTGCTCCAATTTCCTCGATCGCAGCAGTAGAACGCCCGACAGAAGCTCGCAGTTAATTTTTTTACCATAAAGCTTGACAATCAGTAAAATATGTGATATGGGAATTGGTCTTTGCTCCTATTTGATAGCGGTTCTCCAGCGTGGTGAGGTGCCCACTGCCCACTGCCCACCCTTCGACTTCGCTCTTCGGGCAAGATGCCCAATGCCCAATCCCTCCGCAACGCTAGAGCCCAATGACCTGTTTGCCCAATGCTCTGCGCGGGCCAATGCCCTGCGCGGGCCAATGCCCGTCGGATACCTCCTATGAGAGCACAGAAAGGCTCTATACATAGGTGGCTTCTGCATAGCGTACCTTCGCACCAGATGATTAGTTTCAAAACAGAAGGAAAGGCATCTTGTCGGCCATCCAAAGCCTGACAGTCAAAAGTTATCAGCAATCGCAAATCCTAAATCGTAAATCGTAAATTGTATAAGTTGTCTCAAATTTGACCGCAAAGAAAAGAATTTTAGGCGAAACTAAACCATACAATTTTCTAGACACCCGCAGCAATTGAGGAACAGCCCGATGAGTTCAGTCCTCCAATCTTCAGAACAGGCTATTGATGCAACATCTATTCCCCATTCTGCCGCTTACTCAAAATCAGATTTGTTTCTACGCAATCGCCTCAAAGTAGTAGAGGACTTGTGGAAATCGGTGATCCGACAGGAGTGCGGGCAGGAATTAGTAGATTTGCTCCAACAAATGCGATCGTTCAATTCCTCCGAGGGACAAGCCACTAACTTTCGCGAATCGAATGTGGTACAGCTAATCGAAAAGCTCGATCTCAACGCAGCCATCCGGGCCGCGCGGGCTTTTGCGCTGTATTTTCAGTTGATCAACATTGTCGAACAGCACTACGAACAGCGAGACCAACAACTAGCTTACGTCGGTAGCAACGACGCTGGCGGGCGAATGTTTGCTAAGCTGCCGGGACAAGCAAAAGATGCGCCCGATCGCCCGCGGCACAGGGAAGGCCCAGCCCAAACGGCTCCTCGCGGTGCAGACAGCAGCGAGGCGATTACCAAAGACGCCGGGACATTTCACGAATTGTTCCCCATGCTGCTGCGCTTGAACGTACCTAGCCAGCAAATCCAGCGCTTGATCGATCAGTTGGACATCCGCCTAGTATTTACCGCTCACCCGACGGAAATTGTCCGCAACACGATCCGCACCAAGCAGCGGCGAATGGCGAAGATTCTCCAAAAACTAGACCAAGTTGACGAGAAATTTCAGGGAATGGGCGCCAACTCTGAAAGCCCCTATCCGGTGTCTTGCTGGGAAGCGGCGAATCTCCAAGAGCAACTGATGGAAGAAATTCGCCTCTGGTGGCGTACTGACGAGCTGCACCAATTCAAACCAACTGTGCTTGACGAGGTGGAGTACACTCTCCACTACTTCGACGAAGTGCTGTTTGATGCTATTCCCGAACTCTACCACCGCTTAAAGCAAGCGCTGCACGCTTCTTACCCTTACCTGAAACCGCCTAGTTACAATTTTTGCAAGTTCGGTTCTTGGGTGGGTTCCGACAGAGATGGTAATCCTTCTGTTACCCCGAAAGTTACTTGGCAAACTGCTTGCTATCAGCGCCATTTAGTGATGTGCAAGTATATCAATGCGGTGAAGCGGCTCAACGAACTGTTGAGTTTGTCGCTGCACTGGAGCGACGTATTACCGGAATTGCTCGACTCTCTCGATCGCGACAAATCGGAATTTCCCGATGTTTACGAACAGTGGGCGATCCGCTACCGTCAAGAACCTTACCGCTTGAAGCTGGCCTACGTGCTGCAGCGACTGGAAAATACGCGCGATCGCAATTGGCGGCTGTACAAAGGAGACGAGTCGCAGCGCGAGCGCGAAGCTTTGTCGGAACAACCAGTCTTGACCGGCATTTATCGATCGGGCGCTGAGTTTTTAGCAGAGTTGCAGTTAATCGAACGCAATTTAGTCGAAACAGGTTTGAGCTGTCGGGACTTAGAAAATCTGCTTTGTCAAGTAGAAATTTACGGATTTAACTTGGCTTACCTCGACATACGCCAAGAGTCCACAGTACACTCCGACACTTTGAGCGAAATTGCGGAATACTTGCAAATTTTGCCCAAATCTTACAATCAAATGTCGGAATGCGATCGAGTTATTTGGCTCGCAACCGAACTGCAAACTCGTCGCCCTTTAATTCCCACAGAACTGCCATTTTCTCCCAAAACTTGCGAAACAATTAATACCTTCCGAGTCTTGCGACAAATGCAGCAGGAGTTTGGCCCCGAAATTTGTCAAACTTACGTCATCAGCATGAACCACGATGTCAGCGATTTGCTGGCAGTTTTGCTGTTAGCAAAAGAATCGGGACTGTACGATCCAGCGACAGGAATTAGCACCATTCAAGTAGTGCCCCTGTTTGAAACCGTCGAAGATTTGAAAAAAGCCCCAGAAGTAATGCAGAAGCTATTCGATCTGCCACTTTATCGGGCTTTGCTAGCCGGAGGATACGCGCAGGAAGTAGCGGAAACAAGCGAACAAAATCCACCAAACCAAATCCACCCAATCAAATTGCAAGAGGTGATGCTGGGCTATTCCGACAGCAATAAAGATTCTGGTTTCCTCAGCAGCAATTGGGAAATTCAGAAAGCTCAAAAAGCTTTGCAAGCGGTTGCTGAAAAACACGGTGTGGAATTGCGGATTTTTCACGGCCGGGGCGGCTCTGTAGGGCGTGGCGGCGGGCCTGCTTACAAGGCGATTTTGGCTCAACCAGGAAAGAGTATTAGCGGGCGAATCAAGATTACCGAACAAGGGGAAGTTTTGGCTTCTAAATATTCTTTACCGGAGTTGGCGCTTTACAATTTGGAAACTGTGGCGGCGGCGGTAATTCAAGCTAGCTTGCTGCACGCTGGTTTTGACGGAATCGATCCTTGGAATCAGATTATGGAGGAGTTGTCGGTCAAATCGCGATCGCACTACCGTCATTTAATTTACGAACAGCCGGATTTAGTTGATTTCTTCCATCACGTTACCCCGATACAAGAAATCAGTCAGTTGCAAATTAGTTCTCGTCCGGCCCGTCGCGGCGGCAAGAAAGACATCAGCGGTTTGCGAGCAATTCCGTGGGTGTTTAGCTGGACTCAAAGCCGATTTTTAGTGCCTTCTTGGTACGGTGTCGGCACAGCTTTGCAAGAGTTTTTGCTGGAAGAACCGGAAGAACATTTAAAACTTTTGCAGTATTTCTACTTGAAGTGGCCATTTTTTAGAATGGTAATTTCTAAGGTCGAAATGACTTTATCTAAGGTGGATTTACAGATTGCCGATCACTACGTGCGGGAGTTAGGTTTGCCGGCGGACAGGGAGCGTTTCAACGCTTTATATGAGCAAATTGCGGCGGAATTTTACTTGGTTCGGGATTTAGTTTTAACTATTACCGGACACCAGCATTTGTTAGACGGAGATCCGTCTTTGCAGCGATCTGTACAGTTGCGAAATGCCACGATTGTGCCTTTGGGTTTGTTGCAGGTTTCGCTGCTGAAACGCTTGCGGCAGCACGGTAATGGCGGAGTTCCGGGGGTGATTCACTCGCGTTACAGCAAGGGTGAATTGTTGCGGGGTGCGCTGTTGACGATTAACGGTATTGCTGCGGGGATGCGGAATACGGGCTAGGAAACAGGTTTGTAGTGCGGAATGCGAGTCCGGCTTTTTCACCGAAAAACGAGACGGAAGCCCCTGGCTTTAGACACGGGGAGGAAGTCGGCTGCGGTTTCAACCGCCTTCAATATTTCTTTACACAAGCGATTGAAAGGTTGTATTAGAATTAAATTGCAAGTAAGAACAACCATCTACGTGAAGAAGTGTTTTATTAAGGAGAAACCCCGCTCGTTATCTCGTCTCGGCATGACCGTAGCCTGGGTAAACAAGTAATGGTGAACAGGTCGCGTACCTATCTGGCGTTGTGATGGACTCCGAAAGTAAAACAAAAGTAAGCGCAATTGCAATACCCTTTGTACTGGTAGTTGTTTTGAGCGTATAGAGGTGCTTTGATAACGCCTTTGAGAGTTTTCGGATTCATTCAAGAATCCCCGTGGCTTCAGCCCTGGGGAGTATCAAAGGAATAAAGTCCTCACTACAAACTAATATTGACAGGTTTGTATAGCCTTTCTGTGCTCTGGTATGAGGTACTATCCGGGATAGGCCGCCGTGGCCTCCGTGGCCAAACCGGGTACACCTCACTTTTGTGAGAACCGCTATAGTGAGGACGACTGTCCGCCTCTTTCCCACGATCGAACTTAATTTTTACTACGGAGAGTTTTCCCACTCCGGGGTAAGCTTGCGGAAATTGTATTGAGATGCACCGGGGTGACAAGTAACGCAACTGCTGAGATTTGCTGGTTGCGGCAGCTTGACTCTGGGGTGCAAAGCTTTGAAATAGCGAGAGTTGGCGGCTCGGTAGGGGAGGTCTTCGTCTTTGGGTTGGGGACGCGAAAAAGTTTGCAGGTAGTTCCACACTAGGAGGCGGGGCGGGTCTACTAGCAGTTTGATGGTTTGTCCGTAGTGTTCGGGGTCTTGCAACAACCTGCGCCAGGTTTCTGTTGGCAATACTTGGGGCGGTAAACCTATGTGACAGGTGGCGCAGTTTTCGAGGTACAGTTGCTGTCCGAGTTGGTAGGCTTCGGGAATGCGATCGACAGTGCCGATATCTTCCCCTGTAGAAATTTGAGCCAGGAGCGCGGGAGTGTGGGAGCCGGCAGTCTGTGCTGCCACCCATCCACCTCCGGTACAACAGACAATTATCAACACTAGCAACGTTGAGTAAAGCCTCACCCAGCCACGAGAGCGACGCTTGAGGTGAATTTTGTGGTTCATTGTGTTTTATGCCTTCAGGCTGCTATTTTTTGCGGTCTGGAGGCGGTTTTTTCGCAGCCCGCAGGGACTCGATTTGTTGCCTAAATCACTGGTATGGTCATGCCTTCGCGGGCCAAGCAGCTATCGGCAAAAACTGATTGCACGTCTGCTTCGACACGATCGAGAAAATTGTCGTCATGACTAGGATCGTGGTGAAACATCACGATTTTTTTGACTCCCGCAGCTTTGGCTATTTCTACTCCTGCTTGCCAAGTCGAGTGTCCCCAGCCGACTTTCGGGTTTTTGAAGTCGTAATACTCTTCGTTGGTGTAGTTAGCATCATAAATTAGCACGTCGGCGTCGCGGGCTAGGTGTACGACATTCTCGTCGAGGCGATCGGGAAAATGCTCTGTATCGGTGCAGTAGACAGCCGTGTGTCCTTGCCAAGTAACTCGATATCCGATCGCAGTATTGGGGTGATTGAGCAGTGCTGTTTCTATTTTCACATCGTCGAGTTCGAGAATATCCCCTGGTGTCAAATCGTTAAATTTGAGTTCTGACTGCATCACCTGAATGGGAACTGGAAAATTGGGGTGGTGCATTTGATCGGCAAGACGCTGTTTGATTGTAGTGCCGTTGGGGGCGATCGCTCCGTAAATGTGAAAGCAGTTCCCCGGAATAAAAGCAGGAGTAAAAAACGGGAAGCCTTGAATGTGATCCCAATGAGTGTGACTGAAAAACATATAAGCTTCCACCGGCATTTGTCGCAGCAGATTTAGCCCCAGAACTCGCAAACCGGTGCCGCCGTCAAAAATCAGGCGTTTTTTGCCCAAGCGCATTTCTACGCAAGAGGTGTTACCTCCGTAGCGAATTGTTTTGGTGCCGGGGGTGGCGATGCTGCCCCGCACGCCCCAAAACTGAACTAAAAACTCAGTCAAAGGACTGTTTGAGCTAGTGGCTTTGTTATCGGAAGGCTGTGAATTTGCTTGAGAGGGGGAAGAATCTGACATTTTTTTTTAGGTTTGAGCGCAGGAACTTGGCAATTGAGATTTTTATTTTTATTTTTAGTGTTTAGTTTTTACCTATCTGCTGAGATATAAAACGCTCGATCCCGAAACCAACCGAGTAAAATTTTCTCAAACGTAGAATGCGCTCGCCCGTTTGCTTAGAATTTGCTATCGATCTTACTCTACGAGTAGTATTTTTTTCAACATTTTAGCAGGCGGGGGTTTTTGGGGAATCCCCTGCCTGCTCGGCATTCGCGACTGTTTGATATTCTAGCCAACCATTCCTCTACTACATTCTTAGACGTGCAGCCGTCGCCTTAAGTTCGGCTTGCTGAATTTTGAGTCTGCTTGCAGTGGAGGAGTGGGGGCTAGGGGTTTATTTGCCCGGAGCACCGAAGGCGAAAGCTTTAATGCGTGCTTTCCTCGGTCGCTTGCCTGTAGAATAGGCGAGCCGAGAGAGCACTCAAACAAAAAAATGCTTTTTACTTGCGCTGCGGATGCTGCTTATTTACGATCGGCTGCGATGCACTTTTCCACTAAGGGCATGACTCGATCGACATCTTGCCAACCCAGAATTTCTGTGACTTTTTTCTCCAAATTTTTGTAGGTCTTAAAAAATTCGGCTATTTCGTCCAAGCGGTGGGGGGCTACGTCTTTGAGGGACTTATAGTGAGCGTAGCGGGGGTCTTTGTCGGGAACGCAAAGCAGTTTTTCGTCCCTGTCGCCGCCGTCGATCATTTCTAGCATTCCGATCGGACGAGCTGCGATAATGCAGCCTGGAAATGTAGGCTCGTCCATCATTACCATGCCGTCGAGGGGGTCGCCATCGTCAGCTAAGGTGTTGGGTATGAAGCCGTAGTCACAGGGATACTGGACTGAGGAAGAGAGCACTCGATCGAGAGCAAAGGCTTGCATCTCTTTATCAAATTCGTACTTGTTTTTGCTACCGGCTGTGATTTCGATCAGGACGTTGAGCAGTCCTGGTTTTGGCTGTGCCGGAATTAGCGATAAGTCCACAATAATATCCTCCAAGTTAACAGACGATCGGGGATGAGGGCTATTTGCCAAATCCCTTTGATAGCATTTTACGGGCGATCGGGAGCGATGCTGCACCAGATTGAGAGAATGTGGCCGGAGGGCGAGAAGATACAGCGGACGGGCGGGACGCCCATTCCACAAAAAATAGAGTGGACGGGCGGGACGCTCATCCCACAGTTTAAGAGGGGAATGGTTTGTTTGGGCGAAGGAGATATTTTCACATCGATATCTTTTTTTTACCGTCTGTCAAAGTTCTTATAATTTTCAATCCCAACCACTGGCTTACTTCTGTTGCTAACCACTCGATTTCTGATTTACTTAGTCCCTGCTTCACTCCCAGTCGATATTTTTGGTTGCCGGCTCGAACAATCATCTGAGAAGCTTTGTCTCCAATTTCTTCAATTTCCAATTGACAAATGTCCTGTCTGGGGATTGGCATGGAATTATTCCATTTCAACCCTAGCAGATGGCTGGTATAGGAGATTTTCTGGCGATCGATTCTCAGACACGATTCCCTAAATAGCGCACATATAAACATTGCTAGTACCGTAACCAACCAAATTATTGATATTAGATTAAGTACCGGATATGTCCGCCCATCAACAAACTCTAGCAATAATTTGAGATTCGCAGGAATCCAACCCGCAAAGATGGCAATTAAACCAAAACCGACTCCCTGCGGTGGAATTATAATTTTTATCAACTCCGAAGTTTGTGTCAGTTTAATATCGCTGCATTGCGGCTGCAATGCCATAATTTTGTCGGTCGGGCGGGGATTTTTGAGCGATCGCAATGCTTCCTCAGCCGAAGATAACCGTTTGTCCAAACTAGGTTCTGTCATCCACTCCAGCCAATCTATTACATCTGGGTTGAGATGCGCTGCGCGATCGGCAAATTGAATTCTCAAATCCTGCTGCGGCAGTTCCGTAGGATGCAAACCCGTTACCAAATAAATTAAAGTTGCGCCTAAACCGTAGAGGTCAGAAGCCGGAACCGATCGCCCGCCAAATTGTTCTGGTGCCATATATCCGTAAGTTCCCACGACTGTAATTGTGCCGCCAAATTTTGCAGCTTGGTTCTGCACCGAACCGAAATCAATTAAATAAACTTGTCCCACCGAGTGACCGGATCTGCTGTGCAGTAAAATATTGCTGGGTTTAAGATCGCGGTGAATAACAGGCAGATTTTGCTCGTGCAAATAAATCAAAATTTCTAACAGCGATTTAGCTAATTGTTTCACCTCGCTTTCGCTAAAAGTACGCCCGGAACGCAAATGGTCTTCCAAATTTTTCCCCTCTACATAAGTCTGTACCAGGGCAAATCCTTTGTTGTCTGGTTCGTCAATTTCCAGGTAGTCGAGGTAGCGAGGAATTGCTGAGTGAGAAAGTGCTTTTAAAGTTTCCGCTTCCCGTTCAAATAGCTTGAGGTCTTGCCATTCAAAATCGCTGCCGAGGAATAGCTGTTTGATGACAACTAATTCTTGAGTTTGAAGATCGCGAGCCAGCAAAGTTTGGCGGCCTGTTTGTTTGCCAAGTTGCCGCTGCACTTCGTAGCGTTCTGCTAATACTTTTGCCGTCATATTTTTCACCTTAATGTTAACTTTAGTTAAAGCCAAAATATGTAGGTTGGGTTGAGGTTGCGAAACCCAACTTTTTATTTAAAATAGAGTGTTGGGCGGAGCGAAGCGTAGGGTTCGCTATCCCGGTTTCTGAACTCTTCGGCTACGCTCAGGATAAACTCCGTCGAAGGTCTACCCAACCTACTTTATATAAATTTTAAATTACAGTTGACTTTCTTGTTTATACCACTGGGAAAAATACTTGTTACTTGCCTGCATTAACAATATTGGCATTATACAGGTTACAAGCGCCCATAAAATAGTATCCCCCCAACTCGAAGTTCGTCTCATCTGCGCCAAGACGAAGTATGTCGAAATACAGACGATACTAATTGCATTTAAAACTTGTCGGTGAAGTTTGGGATTAGTTAGGGGGAAAAACCACAAGCGCGTCACGATTCCTACAATGATGCCGTTCCCTAATCCCGGAAGCAAGCCGATAAAAAAAACCAGACTTGGAAAAAACATAATTATCTCATCGAATGAATTCTGATTAATCGAACTAAAAATAGACATAAATATCACACTAGCTGCTAGATAAGATCCTACAGCTAGAGTTCCTGTCAAAGTGCTGCGCCAAATCGCATTCCAGAACAATTTGCCGGTACTCACAGTTTTTCCCTGTCTCAATGGCAGGGAATATTTATTGATTTGCTGTGGTTTTTCTAGAACTTCTTTTGCGATCTGAACTGAGGCGGGACGGCGCTCTAAACTCGGATTTGTCATCCACTTCAGCCAATTGGTAAAACTGGGACTCAGTTGGGTAATTTGCTCAAATTCGAGCTGCAAATCTTTTTGCGGCAAATCGGCTGGATGCTGCTTGGTAATTAAGGCGATTAATGTTGCTCCCAAGCTGTACAAGTCGGAAGCGGGAACTGCTCTCCCGCCAAATTGCTCTGGCGGCATATAGCCGTAGGTTCCGACAACGGTGACTGTTTTTCCCTGTTGTGTGGCTAGGGTTTGAACTGCACCAAAATCGACTAGGTAAACTTCGCCGACGCTGTTTCCCGATCGATTTTTGAGCAAAATATTGCTGGGTTTAATGTCCCGGTGAATCACCGGGGGCTGTCGCTGGTGCAGGTATGCGAGGATGTCTAGTAATGATGCGGCTAATTGTTTGACTTCGCTTTCGCTGAAACTGCGGCCGTCTGAAAGATATTCTTGTAGGGATTTGGCTTCGATGTAAGTCTGAACTAGGGCGAATCCTTTGCGGCTGGGAGTGTCGATTTCAAAGGAGTCTAGATATTGGGGAATTGCCGGATGGGATAGGGATTTTAAGGTTTCGACTTCTTGCTGAAACAGTTTTAAGTCTTCCCAGTTAAAGTCGCTGCTGAATGAGAGCAGTTTGACTACTACTTGCTGTTGCGTGTTTAAGTCGCGGGCGAGTAATGTTTGCCGTCCTGCTTGCTTGCCGAGCCGCCGATCGCACTGATAGCGATCGGCTAATATTTCTCTTGACAAATCGCCGATGTTTTGTCCGCTCATGCTCTGCTGCCGCTTAACCGATTAAACCTAGTTTAGTTGACAAAAAGGCAATAATCTGAAATGTTCGGGCTACAGCCAAAAAATTTCTCTCAAAGAGCAACCGCCTTTAATAGCTAGCGATCGCGCACCATAAAGACCGGCCTGAGTTAAGCTTGAATTTAACTTTGAATTTGCTTGTAAATTGACTTCACTACATCTAGCAGGCTCAAGACTTGCTGCCATTCGGGAGCATCGGGTTTGTAGCTTTTGGCGCGCTGACTTTTTAAACTCTGGTGCAAGAGATTCAGCAGCGCGTCTGGAGGCTCCAAGGAACTCTCATCTTCCTCTGTGGGGCCGCAGGCCGCCTTTTCTTCAATTGTTTCTTTGATACTTTGTGCCTTATCTGCCAGACTCAAAGCTCTACCCGCCATGTTTTCCGGCATTTTGGGTCGTTCCGACAAAGACTCGCCGATCAGTTCTTCGAGCAGTTGGCGGACTTGAGCCACCCATTCGAGGTCGTTTACTGAAAAATAATCAGATTTAAATGCTTGTTCCTGGGGCCTTTGCTGAATGCTTTGTAATTGTTGGAGCAGGGGAAGAGACTTTAGAGTAATGTTTTCGGGGATTCTGGGGATATCTGACAGTGAGCTGCGAGCAATCTCTAGCAATAGTTGGTAAATCTGCTCTACCGACTCAATATCTCCCGATTGCGAATTCCAATTATCCATAACTAATGCTAGTAGTTTTCTATATCTAAGACTAGAACGTTGACTTATTGATGAAAGCAAGTTGATTTTAGGATCTGCCAACGCTATTAAGACTTTCACGCTCCCAGTCAAAAACCCGGTTGCTGAGCGGATATTTTGTCGCCTTTGGCCCAAATCTTTCTCAGAAACTGGGCAATGCTGGCGCAAGTCCTAACTATTTTTTAAGCTCTTCCTACGGTAGAAGAGCTTTGTTGCAGCAGGTAGCGCCAAACGCGGGCATCTGGCTGCATCGAGGCAAGCGAGTTGAAGTCGGCTTATTTAACAATAATACCCGTTGGAGCTTATTTAAAATTGCTCTAACAGGATATTAAGGTTAATTTGTTGGAGGGCGGGGCGCACCCCGATCGGGCACTCGGCCCCCGTCCGAACCCGAGTGCTGCTGCTATTTTTCGGTGAGATTCCACACGCCGTCCCAGTTTAGTACATCTGGAGGTCTGAGCTTAAATAAATTACAGCGATCGACGTGCAATTTAGCTGCCTTGTTTTTGGGGTCAACTTCCAGAACGAGGTTAAATTCGCGTTCCGCGTCTCTAAAAGCTTGCTTGGCTTTTGGTTCCAAGGCTTTCTTAAACTCGCTCAACAGTTTTTTCACTTGATCGAGTCCGAGATTTGGAAATTCCTCATCTAACATTTCTGCCACTGTTGCGGAGGCTCGACTTTTAATTTTCGCCTGCAATAGTTGCCTGATTTGTGCGGGTTTGAGCCTCTTAATTTGAGGATTTGACGGTTCTAAGATGTCTGCTTCCAACAATTTTTTGACTTCACCCTCTTGCAAGGATTGAATCTCCTCTACTGAAAGCGGCTTGATTTTTGCTTGGATCAGCATTCTTGCTTCGTCTTCCGACAGATTTTTGAGTCCCTCCAATTTCAGCAGTTCAATTTCGGGCTGCAACAGCACGATAAGTTTGTCGGCTTCCGACAGATTTTTTGGGTTGTAATCTGACAGTTTTTTGACTTGATATAGCAGTTGTTTGAGTTCCTGTTCCAACTGTTGCTCGACATTGTAGGACAGTTTTTTAATTTCTGCTTCCGGCATTTCCCCCACATTATCTAAGATGTTTTTAACTTCATTCTCGGAGAGTATTTGAGTGACTGGTATCTTGTAATATTCGCGGGCATTGTTGTAATGTTCTACAATTTTTTCCTGTTTTTCTGTCAGGGGTTTGCCCACGGGGGAGCATCCTTCGCGGATGCCGACAAGTTCGTAAACGATGACGGGTTCGCTTTTGCCTTTGACAGTAATAAAGTCTAGTTCTCGCACGTAGAGCCGATCTTTATAATCTTTGTAAGTATTGTCGCTGATAATCAAGTCGGTGCCGTACTGCTTGCTTGCACCTTCTAAGCGAGAGGCGAGGTTTACGCCGTCTCCGATCGAAGTCAATTCCATGCGTTTGCTACTGCCAATGTTGCCGCTGACAACTTCATCGGAATGCACGCCCATACCGATACTGATGGGCAATTCACCCTGTGCCGTGCGATCGGCATTGAACTCGTCGAGTTTTGCCCGCATTTTCACGGCGGTTTGCATCGCGCACCAAGCATGATCCTCCAGGGGCGCTGGAGAGCCGAAAACTGCCATCAGAGCGTCGCCGATGTATTTGTCGAGAGTGCCTCCGTACTCGAATACGACATCTACCATGACTTCAAAATATTTGTTGAGCATGACTACCACTTCTTCGGCTTGCAATTTTTCCGTAAGTGTGGTATAGCTGCGAATGTCTGAGAACAGCACCGAAACCTTTTTGCGCTTGCCGCCCAATCCTGTATCCCCTGAAGCTAATAGCGCTTCGGCTACTTCTGGAGTCATGTAACGGTACATCAAGTTTTTGACTTGTTTGGCGCTGCTAATATCTTCCATGACGACTAACGCGCCGTTGACCTTGTTGGGGTCGGTAGCGTCGGTCATTGAGTTGATCGAGAGATTGATACTCTGCGTTTTTCCTTCAAAGGAGAGCAAAATTTGATCGGGGTAATACTGCTGGCGATCTTTTTCGTCTTCTGGCTTCAAAGAAGCATCGAACCACTTGGCAAAATCGCCTTTTTCTAACTTAATTAACTCGCGCAAAGATTGGCCTTCTGCTAATGCGGCATAGCTGACACCGAGTAATTTTTTGGCACTAGGATTTGTCGCTACTATATTGCCTTTTTTATCCGTAGATATCACCCCGTTAGTCAGGGCGTTCAGCATATCTTTTTGTCTTTGTTCTTGCTGTTTGACTTCGGCAAACAGTTTGGCGTTTTGCAGGGCGACTCCGGCTTGGATGTTAAACGCCTCCATAAATTCCATGTCGTTGCGATTGAAACTCGCTTTCCACTGTTCGGGGGCGTGCGGCCAATCTGCGGGGTTGTAGGGAGGGAATTCTCCTTGTCGTTTTTTGTTGACTAACTGCGTAACTCCAATCAATTTTTTGTCGGAGTTAAATACTGGCATACACAGCATACTGCAAGTGCGGTAGCCGGACTTTTGATCGACTTCTTTGGAGGTGGCGGCGCGGGGATCGTCGTACACGTCAAAGGGAATCAGCAGGGGTTGGCTGGATTGGGCGACTTGGCCTGCAAAACCGGCGGTTCTGGGTATACGAATTTCTTTCAGGTTGCCGGCAATCGGGATTTTTGTCCACAGTTCGTCTTTGTCTTCGTCGATCAGCCAGAGGGTGCTGCGATCGGCATTCATGAGTTCTTGAGCCTGATCCATCACCCTTTTTAGGGTATCTTCTAAGTCTAGACTGCTCTTAGAAAGAGCGTTTACAGCTTTCATCAGCGCCGTGGCCGCCCGCTGTCTCTGAGTGGCTGCGTAGAAAGATTTAGAAGATTCTAGGATTAGGCGAATTGAGGGAGCAAATTCTTTAAAAACTTGTTCGTCTTCTTCTGTAAATCCTGTCCTGTCGATTTGTTCGTCAAAAGTATGGTAATTTTCGTGGTTCGGTTTGAGTTTATTAATCAGTTGAACGACTGCTACTAACTCATTTGTTACTTCATTGATCAGGGGCATTGCCAGCATTGTATAAGTGCGGTAGCCCGTTTTTTCATCAGTTTTTTTGGCGTTAGCCGATCGTTCGTCGTTATAAAAATCGTAAGGAATGTTAACCACTTTTCTGTCTGTGGCTACTTCTCCGGCAATACCTACGTGGGCGGGAACTCTGATTTCTAGGTTTTTACCATTTTCGTCTTTAGCGACGATCGCCCAGAGCTCATTTTTTTCGTCGTCTAATAAAAATATCGTGCTGCGATCGGCATTGAGCAATTCCCCTGTTTTTCGGGTGATCGACTGCAACATCTCGTTGAGTATGGCATCAAATCCCTCGCTCTCAAGGATATTGTCGAGCATTCCCAAGGTTTGATTGACAACCTTAAGTTTGTCTTCTACTTCCTTAACTACTACTGTGAAACTTTGCTTGTTTAGGAGGTCAAGAATGCCGGACAAATTTCCCTGTGTCGGGATCATTGCACTGCTAGAGGGAGATGCCGCAGGAGGGGAAGGGGGAGGAGAAGAAGGAGGAGAAGAGGGAGGGGAAGAATAGCGTTCCTGATGGTGATTGTCACCGCCGATAACAGCGACATCTATCACGTCGCCCGAAGAATAATTGGTGGAAGATGCAGAAGGATTCATAGACCTTTACAGAGAAGCTTAAGTGTAAGGGTTAGTCTTTAAGCTAGAATAGCGGGCAAATTTATTAGTGGGTAAGTCGATTTTAGATTTTAGATTTTAGATTTTAGATTTACTTGCAGCAGGTGAATCACCAGAACTCGAACAAAAGTCTAAAATTGCGATCTCTCCACGAATGCCTTGCGGGGACAGGGTATCTGGTTATGGATTGAGTCACGGGTAGATTTTAGATTTTTCGACTTCGCGATCGTACAAGTTTTAGGTACTTCGGCTTCGCGAGTGTACAAGTTTTAGATTTGAGATTTACTTGCAGCAGGTGAATCATCAGAGGTTTAACAAAAGTCTAAAATTGCGAATTCTCCACGAGGGCCTTGCGGGTGCAGGGTATCCGTTTCTGGATTGGATCACGGGTGGCGCAATACTCAAGTATGCGTAAAACTATTTCCCAGTTTACAGAAGTGCGAGCACAGAGCAAGAGAAGTTGAGTGAGCTTTCCTGGTGGACTGCGGGTAGGACGGTAAAGAGACTGTGGCATTACTTTACTTTGTTTGAGAGAACGCGAAATTTGTTTAAATGATTTATTAAGTGATTTTGACACTGTGCGTGCCTGGTTTAAGTAGGTTGTGTCAGCCGATCGCAAATCCGATCGATCGCCTGCTGCAACATCAAGGCCCTCCGCGCGAGGGATTGCTGAAAAAGGGAGGACATTGCGGGAATAGCCGCAATTGTGACACCAGCAGTTGCTAGTGATGTGTGCCCTTCTCTACACAATTGTGGTTTTTACCTAAAATTTCTGTCAATTTTGCTGCTAGAAGCTTTGAGCCGGGAACAAAGTAAAGTCGCGCGGCTTTCAGCTTTTTCTTGTAAAATTTGCGGTTGCCATTTTTAGTGTAACCTCCGGTATGAAAAAAACTCCGCATTTTGACCCCCCGATCGGCTCAAGTGTGCTTTCAGGGTTTGGCGGACTGAATTTGGCGCAATCCGGCGGCTTCGACAAGTAGGGATTCGGCGAAGGCGATCGCCTCTGTGGCCGATCGACCGCTGGCGAGTTGGGCGAGTTCTTCGCGGCGCTGCTGGCTGTTGAGGCCCACAACTCTGACTACAGTACGTTCGCCCGGTTGGGAGTTGGAGTTGGCTGCTTCGTCGATATTTTGTTCTGCTGCGATCGTCATTTTGTTGACGCGAAAATGACAATCGGCCATCGCGGCGATCAGCGGCTGGTGGGTGACGCACAAAACTTGGTGTTTGTCGGAGAGTTGGTGGAGTTTTTTGGCGATCGCGCCGGCGACTCTCCCGGAAACTCCGGCGTCGATTTCGTCAAAAATTAGGGTTCCGGCGCTTTCGATTTGGGAAAAACAGGCTTTGATGGCGAGTAGAAAGCGGCTCATTTCTCCGCCGGAGGCGATCGCCCCTAACGGTTGTAGCGGTTCCCCCGGATTGGGGCTGAAACAAAAGGCGATTTGGTCTGCACCGGTGGAGGTTGGGCTACAAGGCGAGATTGCGACTTGAAATTGTACTTTTTCCATTGCTAAGGGCTTGAGTTCCCCGACAAGATGCGTTTCAAGCTTGAGAGCTGCTTCGCACCGCAGGATTGTCAGGTGGCTGCAAGCCTCTTTTAATTGGTCTAAAGCAATCTGATATGCGAGTTCTAAGGCTTCCATTGACTCGCCTCCTTCTAAAAGTTCGTTTAGTTCGTTTTGGATGCCTTGGTAGTAGGCGATCGCTTCAGAGAGCGGCCCGTATTTGCGGCAAATTTGTTTGAGTTCGCGAATTCTGTCTTCTACTTCTTCGAGTCTTTCGGGATCTGCTTCTAATTGTTCGCCGTAGCTGCTAATTTGCCTGCTGGCTTCTGTGGCTTGAGCTAAAGCATCGCTGACCATTTCTAGGATTGGTTGCAACTGCACATCGTAAACGGCCATGTCGCTTAAAATTACTTCGGCTTTGCTCAACAAGTCGGCGGCTGAGGCGGTGTCGCCGTCGTTTTGGTAAAGGGCTTGGTGAACTTTGTAACTTTGCTGCTGCAATTCGACGATGTGGCCGAGGCGGATTGATTCTTGTTCTAGGTGTGCGAGTTCCTCGCTGTCTTCGATGTTGGCTTCGCTGAGTTCTCGGACTTGGTATTGCAATAAATCGAGTCTTTGCAGGCGCTGCTGTTCTGACTGACGTCTGTGCTTGAGGGCTGTTTTGGCGGTGCTGGCTTCGATCCAGGCTTTGGTGATTGTCGATCGAGCTTCAGTGAGTTTTTTGCCGCCGTACAAGTCTAGCCATTCTCGCTGGAGGGTTTCTTGTCCGAGGTGGACGGTTTGGCCTTGGGCGGTAATTTCGACGAGTCGATCGCGCAGTTGCTCCATTAACTGGCGGTTGACGAGAATTCCGTTCAAACGCGATCGGCTACGCAGAGCACCGCTGGTGGCGTTAATTTCCCGGCTGCAAACGGCTAAATTTCCGTCTATCGGTTCGATTTCTTGTTCGCCCAGCCATTTTGCGGAGGATGAGTCCAATTCAAAGGTAGCCTCCAATATTGCCCGTGTTGCTCCGGTGCGAATCGATCGGCGATCGACTTTCCCGCCCAAAACTGCATCGATCGCATCTAGGATAATCGATTTTCCTGCGCCGGTTTCCCCTGTAAATACGTTCAAACTCGGGCCAAAGTCTAGATCCAGGCGGTCAATTAGGGCAAAGTTTTCTATTCTGAGGGATAGTAACATGGGGAATTTAGAATTGATGATGGGAAATTGGGATTATATTTTAAACTACAATACTTTTAATTTTGCCATTATCGATCGAGTCTCACTCAACATCAATGCAAAATAAATTTGTGCTGACCTTGGCTCTACTAAGCTTTGTCCTGATTGGGTCTTTCGGCTGGAAGCTTCACCGAGACAAAGACCAAATCTATGAATTAACGTTAGCGACTGGTATAAAAGCAGGTAATTATTACCCTTTTGGGCAGGCAATTGCTGAGTTGGTTATTCAACAAAATCCGCGCATCCACATTCAAGTTATTGAAACTCAGGGTGCCCAAGAAAATATGAACAAACTTGAGGCGAATGAGGCTCAGTTAGCGATCGTACAGAACAATACAGAGGCTGTACCTTCTGCGAGGGTAATTGCTTCGCTATTTAAGGAAGTTTTTCACTTAATTGTTACTGAAATATCTGGCATTCAGACTGTTGGCGATCTGAAAGGAAAACATATTGCCCTGATGGACAAAAAAAGTGGTTCTTACAGTTCTTTTTTCTTGATGAGCGAACATTATGGCTTGCAAGAAACAGATTTTATTTATACTGCAACTAATTGGACAGAGGCTACTAAATTATTTAGTAAGGGGGAGGTAGATGCTATTTTTAGGGTACTGCCTCCTGGGAGCGATTTGGTTAGCGATTTGCTAAAAAATACGCAGGGGAAATTGGTGCAGATTGACCAAGGATCTGCCATGAAAATTAAGTTGCCTTATTTGGAAGCCGATATTATTCCGAAGGGTACTTACAAGGCCGCTCCGGCTGTTCCCGATGCAGATTTGGGGACTGTAGGAGTGCACGCTACTCTGTTGGCCCGGGAGGATGTCGATCCTGAAGTCGTGCGGGAAATTACGCGCATTTTGTTTGAGTACCGCCGCAATTTGGTGGCGGCTGATTCCCTGGCGGCAATGATTAATCAGCCGGGAGAAAACGGGAGTTTGGCTTGGCCCGTGCATGAGGGCGCTCAGGCTTATTACGATCGCGAAAAACCAGATTTTGTTGCTGCTAATTCTGATGCTATCGGTTTGTTTTTGTCGCTCGGCACTCTTTTGGCTTCTTGGCTTTGGCAGTTGCGATCGCGCTTTTTGCAGAAACAAAAAAATCGGGCTGATAAATTCAATCTGGATATTTTAAGTTTGATCCAACAAATTCGTCTAGCGAAAACAGTGAATGAAATTGATTTATTGCAAGAGCAGTTATTTGATATTTTTAAGCAGGTGATTTTGGATTTGGATGAAGATCGGATTGATTCTGATTCTTTTCAGTCTTTTACTTTTACTTGGGAAACTGCTATCAGAATTGCGAGCGAGCGAGAAAAAATGTTGCGGGAATTGCGGCTAATTTCGGATAGTTGATGATTGATGACAGACATATATAGCCTTTCTCAGAAAGATAAGGTACTATCCGGGATAGGGCATAGGGCATAGGGCATACCTCACTTTTGTGAGAACCGCTATATAGCCTTTCAAGCTCTCTACCTCACTTTTTTGAGAAAGGCTATATCGAGTTATTGGCTTTAGTTTACTGTAGCTGACTTTCCACATTTTTCAACTGGAGCATCTCAGTTTTGATTTTGAGCGTGCGAACTGTCGCAAACTCGCGATCTATCCAACACTCGCGAGTTCGCGACATCTCGCACTATTGATTGGCTTTAAATTTTTGACTTCGCTGCCGTCTCTAACTCGCCGGAGCAAACGGTTAGTAATGCGGGGCGTTCTGTGGTGATAGTTTTAAAGCACCCACTCACCCCATTTCCTCCTAGGAAATGGGGAATAAGTTTGACTTAACTAGCCTTCTTGTTGGGGGATCGATGGGAGATTTTTGCGTTGGTCGTTGAGGCGCTTCTTGGCATAAAAATTAATGGTCACTACCATTAATACAATCATGGCAATAATGGTAGCAATAGTTGAAGAAACTGGTAAACTTTGCTTAAACACTGCTAGCAATACTATCATTGCCAACAAAACCGTTGGCACTTCATTTAATGCCCTAAATTGTTGACCAGTCCACCCACATTCATTTTTTGCTAATTTCTTCAGCAGCCAACCGCAATAGAAATGATAACCTATTAACAAAGTAACTAATGTTAGCTTAATGTGCAACCAAGTGTCTTTTAATACATCGGGTTCTGTTGAGATTAACCCGATCGCCATCAGGACAGTCACAAACATTCCCGGCGTAGTAATCAAATTATAAAGACGTTTCTCCATAATTTGATATTGTTCTTTAAGAATTGTTTTTGCCGGTTCTGGTTTCTCTTCGGCTTCCGCGTGATAGACGAATAATCTTACTAAATAAAATAAGCCAGCAAACCAAACGACAATGCCAATAAAATGAAACGATTTAAACCAAAAATAAGCCATGATTTGTTACCTTTAATGAACCACAGAGGCAGAGATTTCCCAGAGGTTTGTTGATTTTCACCTCCAGCAACGGGGTTTCTCGTCGATCATTGTACAAGAAAGTCGGTTTCTTTGTCATCAAGAAACCCGGTTTTTCAGTCACCGGATAGCCCAAAGCCTCAGTCATTGTACAAAAAGCCGGGCTTCTTTGCCGTAACTGTTGAGACCCCAAGGATTTTCACTCCCGTACAAAAAATCCGGTTTCTTTGCCGCAACTGTTGAGCCCCAAGGATTTTTCCTCCAGCCACCGGCTTGATTGGGCCGCCCAAGCAGTTAATCATACTCTAAAAAACCCGATTTCTTTACAGCAAAGAAATCGGTTTTATAAATAATTTGACAGCTTAAAATGTTAATGGAAATACAATAAACCCCAGGGCGAACGCATCTAAATTTTAGATTAACAGAATGTGGTATATTGGAGCATAATTATTGAGTATCCAAAAAATATTTAATTAGAGTTTACCATTATCAAACTCAAACCTCAAATCACCATTGCCGACCATTTTTCCGACTTAGAATATCCCCGAATTTAGCAAACGAAACATCATCAATTAATTGATATTATCACCCTCTCAATTTGTGCAGTGATTTGCGGTGCTGATACATGGGTGAATATCGAAAGTTACGGGTTCTTCTAAATACGAATAGTTAAAGACAATTTGATAATTGCCGAATGGTATCCCGACCCATGACACAATTGCGCTCCTTCTTTTCTCGCCTCACACCTGAGCAATTTCAAAAATGTTTTTTGAGTTGGATTCAATATTATATTAGTAGTTTGCCAAATGATGCTCAAAAACTTGGTAAATCCGTCCGCAGCCATTGGGAAATTGAGAATTCTTTACCTTGGGTATTAGATGTGGGTTTGCGTGAAGATGATGGTCGGATCACAAAAGATAATGCTCCGCAAAATTTTGCTATAATTAGACATATCTCTCTCAATCTTTTGAGTCAAGAAAAAGCCTCAAAAACTGGAACCAATAATAAGCGACTTCGAGCCGGGTGGAATGATAATTATTTGACTAAGATCCTCGCTGTTGCAGTTAACTAAATTCTTACGAATAACTCATTAATAACTATTATAACTCTTGCAAAAATCCAAAGCAC